>JAZQNT010000282.1:0-2482 GCA_045627505.1 Nocardioides sp. | reverse complement strand
TATTGTCTTCCTAAGCCCGCTTGGCCTCCGACTTCTCAACGACATCGAGAGCTTCGGTCAGAGCCGCCTTGCCGAGACCGGTCTTGATGATCTTCTCGGGGTTGGGAGTAGCACCGGGGCAATAATCATCGGGGATCTTGTGCAGAGGGTAGATACGAACGCCGATGAGCGCGACCAGAAGCGTAATGAGGAAGGCGACCCAGAAGTAGGGGTTCCAGTAGTTTTTGCCGCCCCAGAGTTCGGCGTTGTTCAGGCCGGTGTTGGTGGCGAGCGCCATCAGGAAGCCGACGGAGACGGTGGAAAGGCTGGTGTCGATGCAGACGGATTCACGCTCGGTCATACGGCCGGTCTTGTACTGGTCGTTGACGGCGATGTGGCCGGCGGAGAAGTTGCCGAGGAACGCAGTGACCATGATGATGGCGGCGCGGCCGGGCAGCTTGAACACGGGACGCATGATCAGACGAACGAACACGCCCACGAAATCGGGCTCCAGCGTGATCACCAAGCACGCCGGCACCGGTGGCGCGGTCACCGTCGACACCGTCACCGCCCAGCTGGTCTACGAGATCCAGTCGGCGCACTACCTCAACCCCGACGTCACCACCCACCTCGACACGATCGACCTGGTCGACGAGGGCGACGACCGGGTGCGCATCCTCGGCGTCACCGGCTCCGCGCCGCCGGAGCAGCTCAAGGTCTGCCTCAACGAGCTCGGCGGCTTCCGCAACTCCATCGAGTTCCTCGTCACCGGGCTCGACGTCGAGGCCAAGGCCGAGTGGGCCAGGTCCCAGCTCGAGTCGGCCTGGGGCGAGCGGCGCCCGCAGACCGTGCGCTGGGCGATGACCACCCCGCCCGACGAGGACCCCGACACCATGGAGGCCGCCTCCTGCGTGCTGCGCTGCACGGTGCTCGACCCGGACGCCAAGGTCGCGGGCAAGGGCCTGACCGCCCCGGCGGTGGAGTTCGGCCTGGCCTCCTACCCGGGCTTCACGCTCACCGCGCCGCCGTCGCCGGCCACCCCCTACGGCATCTACCGCCCCGAGTACGTCTCGCGGGAGCAGGTCGAGCACACGGTGGTGCACCACGACGGACGTCGTGAGGTGATCCTCGACCCCAAGGAGCGGGTCTCCGGCGAGGCGTTGCTGGCGCACGGCACGGCCGGGCGGCACGAGCCTTCGCCGGTACCGTCCGCCGGTGGGAAGAAGGTCGAGGCCCCGCTGGGCGTCTTCGTCCACGCCCGATCCGGGGACAAGGGCGGCGACGCCAACCTCGGGCTGTGGGTCGCCCACGACGAACCGGACCCCGGCAGCAGCAACGACCGGTACAGCGCCCGGGTGGCGTGGCTGCTCGCCACCGTCACCCCCGACCTGGTGCGCCGTCTCGTGCCCGAGGCCGCCGACCTCGACGTCGACGTGTTCGCGCTGCCCAACCTGGGCGCCGTCAACGTGGTCATCCATGGCCTCCTCGGAGCCGGTGTGGCCGCCGGTACCCGCACCGACCCGCAGGCGAAGGCGCTCGGCGAATGGGTCCGCGCCCGCCACGTCCAGATTCCGGAGGAGCTGTTGTGACCGCTCTGCGCGAAGCACCCCAGACCGACAGCCGGGCGTCCGGCTCAGGCGTCGAGGCCTCGTCCGTCGAGGACCGCGCCGCCCTCACCGAGGCCGCCGCCGAGTTCACCCGCCGCGAGATCTTCCCTCACATGCAGGAGTGGGAGGACGCCGGCGCGCTGCCCCGCGAGCTGCACCGCAAGGCCGCCCGGGCCGGGTTGATGGGCATCGGGTTCCCCGAGTCCGTCGGCGGCGACGGCGGCGGGCTGCTCGACACCATCGCGGTGCAGGAGGGCATGTTCCGCGAGGGCGCCACCTCGGGCCTGATGTCGGCGCTGTTCACCCACGGCATCGCCTGCCCGCACATCGCCGCCCACGGCAGCGAGCACCTCATCGACACCTTCGTCCGCCCGACCTTGACCGGGGAGAAGATCGGCTCAAAGAGCTTGAGCTTTGTGAAGAAAGCTACAATGTAGCAGAGCTCATATCAGACATTGAGAATCTCACAAATGCCCTTATTTCTGAGGGGCCGGTCGAACTCCTTGTAAATGTAGACCCGAAAATGCCTACTTCGCTTTGGGGTGACGCAGCAAGAATAAAGCAGCTCCTCATGAACATCATTCAGAACTCAGCCAAATTTACACGTGTAGGAATCATTATCCTCAAGTTTTCCTGCAAGCAGGTCGGTTCCGTGAACAAGCTTCTTGTATCCATAGAGGATACCGGATGTGGAATCCGAGAAGATCAGCAGAAGACCTTATTCACTTACCAGCTCAGAAACAGCTTGAGTATTCCGCAGAATATTGATGGTATTGGACTTGGCCTTCCCATTACAAAGCTTTTGCTCGATCTTATGGGCGGAGATATCAAAGTGAGCAGTAAGCACGGAGAGGGATCCGCTGTTTCAGTCAGTATTCCCCAGAAGATCAGTGACT
>JAZQNT010000281.1:0-6298 GCA_045627505.1 Nocardioides sp. | reverse complement strand
GGGGGGGGGGGGGCGGGGGGGGGGGGGGGGGGGGGGGGGGGGGGGGGGGGGGGGGGGGCGCGGGGGGGGGGGGGGAGGGGGGGGGGGGTGGCGTCTGGCTCGGCCCAACCCCAATCTGACAGCGGATCCAACCTGACGGCGGATCGGAATGCTGAGAGGGATGGGAGCCGCGAGTCTGGGTGCCCGGGCTTGAGGGTGGGTCCGGGAGTGCATGCCGACGGTTTGCTCGCTCGCGCCGAGGCCGGCAATCGGCAGCTGAGTTGGTGGCGGTCGGCCAGCGGGTGGTCGAGCGCGCCGGGAGTGGTGCCGATGGGATCTGATCCAGGGTGGAGCAGCATGTGCTCGCTCGCTCTCACCGCTCCGCTCAAGGGAAGCAGTCGGCTGCCCGGGCCTGGCGGAGCGGCACTCTGCCCCCGGCACTCTGCCCCCGGGTATCAGGCCCCGCACCCAAGCGGGGCACTCAGGCACGGCACCCAGGCACGGCACCCAGGCATGGCACTCAGGCACGCACTCGACGAAATGTCGACAAAACGAGAAAGAGTCTTATTGCTTCAGCAATAAGACTCTTTCTCGCCGTTCATTGGAGACGTTTCACGTGAAACGCTTCCAGTCGGCCATCACTTCTTCTTGGCAGCCCGGGCGGCGGCCCGGCGACGGGCGCGCTCCCGGCGCTCCTCGGCGTCGAGCTCCACGGCTTCCTCGAGCGTGGGGGCGGAGCCGCCGAACCTGGCCGGCAGCCACCACGAACCGGGGGGCTGCTCCTCGGCGGGGTAGCCCGCGATGGTCTGGTCGACGAGTCCGGAGAGCACGTCGTGCAGACGCGCGGTCTCGGTGTTGGCGTCGTCACTGGAGGGGAAGAACGGCTCGCCCACGTGGATGTGGATCGACTTGCCGCGCTTGAAGTCCTTGGGGTGGTCCTTGGTCATCATCCGCTGGGTGCCCCACAGGGCCACCGGGATGATCGGCACGCCGGCCTCCTGGGCGATCCGCACCGCGCCGCTCTTGATCTCCTTCACTTCCATGGCTCGGGAGATGGTGGCCTCGGGGAAGATGCCGACGAGCTCGCCCTTCCGCAGCAGGTCCACGGCGTGGTGGAACGACCCGATGCCGTCGCCGCGGTCCACGGGGATGTGGTGCAGCGAGCGCATGATCGGCCCGCCCACCGGGTGGTCAAAGATCTCCTTCTTCGCCATGAAGCGGACCAGTCGCCCGCCGGCCGGCTGGGCTGCCAGACCTCCGTAGACGAAGTCGACGTAGCCCACGTGGTTGAAGGCCATCAGCGCACCGCCCTCGCGGGGGATGTTCTCCGCACCCGTGATGGTGATCTTCTGGCCGAGAACCTTGAAGAGGGTCTTGGCCAGGACGATGATCGGCGGGTAGGTGATGTCGCGCATGCGTTGCTTCTCCTGCATCGGCGTTCTGGGGGCCCGGAGGCCCTCCGCAGCATCCGGCGGGACGCTGCGGAGAGCCTAGGGCAGGTGGGTCAGCGCCGCGTGGCGAGGAAGTCTGCGATGCGTCCGATCGCCTCTTCCAGCACGGCCACGTCGGGCAGGGTGACCAGACGGAAGTGGTCCGGCTTGATCCAGTTGAACCCGGTGCCGTGCGTGACGAGGAGCTTCTTCGCCCGCAGCAGCTCGAGGACGAACGCCTCGTCGTCCTCGATCGGGTAGACCTCCGGGTCGAGCTTGGGGAAGCAGTACAGGGCACCCATCGGCTTCACGCAGCTGACGCCCGGGATCTCGTTGAGCAGCCGGTAGGCCAGCATCGACTGCTCGTAGAAGCGACCGCCGGGACCGATGTACTCCTGGATCGACTGGTAGCCGCCGAGCGCGGTCTGGATGGCGTGCTGCGCGGGCACGTTGGCGCACATGCGCATGTTGGCCATCAGCGTCAGGCCCTCGATGAAGTCGAGGGCGAGGTCCTTCGGACCGTTGATCATCACCCAGCCCGCGCGGTACCCGCAGACCCGGTAGGCCTTGGAGAGGCCGGAGAAGGTGAGCACCAGGACGTCGTCGCCCGCGATCTTCGCCAGGTGGTGGTGGACGGCGTCCTCGAACAGGATCTTCTCGTAGATCTCGTCGGCGAAGATGACGAGGTCGTGGCGCCGCGCGATGTCGACGAGCCCCTCGAGCGTCTCCTTGCTGTACACCGCGCCGGTGGGGTTGTTCGGGTTGATCACCACCAGGCCGTGGGTGTTCTCGGTGATCTTCGACTCGATGTCGGCGAGGTCGGGGTTCCAGCCGTTCTCCTCGTCGCACACGTAGTGCACCGGGGTGCCGCCGGAGAGCGAGACCGCGCCGGTCCACAGCGGGTAGTCGGGGGCGGGGACCAGGATCTCGTTGCCCTCGTCGACGAAGGTCTGGAGCACCATGGTGATGAGCTCGGAGACACCGTTGCCGATGAAGATGTCCTCGACGCCGACGTCCAGCAGTCCGTGGGACTGGTAATAGTTCATCACCGCGGTGCGGGCGGAGTAGATGCCCTTGGAGTCGGAGTAGCCCTGGGCCTCCGGCAGGTGGCGGATCATGTCGGCGAGGATCGCCTGCGGCGCCTCGAATCCGAAGGGTGCGGTGTTCCCGATGTTCAGCTTCAGGATCTTGTGTCCCTCGGCCTCCAGGAGCTTGGCCTCGTCGAGGATCGGACCGCGAACGTCGTAGCGGACGTTCTGAAGCTTCTTGCTCTGTCGAATCGGGCGCACGACCCCCATCCTCTCAGGTGCTCCCCGCAACTACCATCGAATAAACGCGTCTCACGCGTCACAGCCCGTGCCCGTCACGGACCCTGGCGCCCACCGGCGGGACCTCGACGAGGTCCGGGGAGGAGGAGCAGTGACACGACGAGCGGTGCGCTTGACCGCCGACCACCTCGAGGAGCTGCCGGACGTGGTCAGCACCCGGCTGCGATGGAAGGTGGACGCCGTCACGCTGGCCCGGATCCCGGCCGACGTCCGCGCCGCCGCGGTGACCGACTGGGTGAGCGAGGTGCTGCTGGAGTGGGGCTCCTGCGGGCGCGTGGTGCTCTGGGACGACCGCCCGGTCGGCGTGGTCGTCTACGCGCCGGCTTCGTTCCTGCCCGGGTTGGCGGAGCTGCCCACCGCGCCACCGTCGCCGGACGCGGTGGTGCTGGCCGACCTGCACGTGGTCGCCGACGCCCGCGGCGGGGGAGTGGGGCGGATGCTGGTGCAGTCCGCTGCGCGGGACCTGGTGCCTCGCGAGGTGCGGGCGCTCGAGGCCTTCGCGACCCACCACCCTCCTCGGCGTGAGCCGAGCGCCGGCGACGGGGTGACGCTGCCGGCGGACTTTCTGGGCGCCGTCGGGTTCCGGACGCACAGGACGCACAGCACCACTCCGCGGATGCGGATGGAACTCCGTGCCACCCGGACCTGGATGAACGAGGTCGAGTGGGCGCTGGAGCGCCTGGTGGGTGCTGTGCGTCCCGGGATGAAGCCTGCTGCGTGGCCGAACGGCAGGTCGCGCGCCGTCAGGGCACGGACCTTCAGGACACGCGGGGGACGGCTCAGATGAAGTCGGCGAGTTCCTTGAGGATCATCGACTTCGGCTTGGCGCCGACGATGGACTTCACGACCTCGCCGCCCTGGTACACGTTGATCGTGGGGATGCCGGTCACGCGGTAGGTGGCCGGGGTGACCGGGTTCTCGTCCACGTTCATCTTGAGGAAGGTGACCTTGTCGCCGTGGGCACCGGCGATCTCGTCGAGGATGGGCGCCACCTGACGGCAGGGTCCGCACCACTCCGCCCAGAAGTCGACGAGGACGGGCTTGTCGGACTTGAGCACCTCGGCGTCGAAGGTGGCGTCGGTGACGGCGTTGAGGTTGGACATTGGGATCCTTCCGGAAGGTTCGGTCAGGGGCAGCGAGGCCCGCGTACCCAGTGAACACCACCCACGGGACGGGTGTTCCCGAACCCGTGGGTGGTGTTCGCCCGGCGGGGACCAGGGTTGGCCGGCCGGGCGGTGATCAGTCGGCTGACCAGACGGTGTGATCAGACGATGCGATCAGATGGTGGCGATCAGATGGGTGGTCAGGCCGGGGCGACGGCGACCAGCGCGGCCTCCGCCTGGTCGAGCGCGGCGATGTAGCGCTCGGCGTCCAGCGCGGCGGTGCAACCGGTGCCGGCGGCGGTGATGGCCTGCTGGTAGGTGTGGTCGACCAGGTCACCGGCGGCGAAGACACCGGGCAGGTTGGTGGCGGTCGACGGGGAGGCGACCTTCACGAAACCCTCGTCGTCCAGCTCGACCTGACCCTTGAACAGCTCCGAGCGCGGGTCGTGGCCGATGGCGATGAACAGACCGGTGACGTCGAGGTTCTTGGTCTGGCCGGTGACGGTGTCGCGCAGGACGACGCCCTCCAGCTTGTCCTCGCCACGGATCTCCGCGACCTCGGTGTTCCAGACGATCTCGAGCTTCGGGTCGGCGAACGCCCGGTCAGCCATGATCTTCGACGCGCGCAACTCGTCGCGGCGGTGCAGGAGGTAGACCTTCTTCGCGAAGCGGGTGAGGAAGGTGGCCTCCTCGACGGCGGAGTCACCGCCGCCGACCACGGCGATCTCCTGGTCGCGGAAGAAGAAGCCGTCGCAGGTGGCGCACCACGAGACGCCGCGACCCGAGAGCGCGTCCTCGCGGGGCAGGTCGAGCTTCCGGTACGCCGAACCGGTGGCCAGGATGACCGAGCGGGCGGTGAAGGTGCCCTCGGCGGTCTTCACGACCTTGACGTCACCGGTCAGGTCGACCTCGATCACGTCGTCGGTGACCAGCTCGGCACCGAAGCGCTCGGCCTGGGCACGCATCTCGTCCATCAGGGCCGGACCCATGATGCCGTCGCGGAAACCGGGGAAGTTCTCCACCTCGGTGGTGTTCATCAGCGCGCCACCGGCGGTCACCGAGCCCTCGAAGACGAGCGGGTTCAGGTTCGCGCGGGCGGCGTACACCGCAGCGGTGTAGCCCGACGGACCGGAACCGATGATGATCACGTTGCGGGGCTGGGTGTCGCTCATGAAGAGGTGTCTCCTGGGTCGTACGGCGTCTGCTGACGTCTAATTGAACCGATCGTAGGCGGTCGGTGTTCCCCAGCTCGGGGGAACACCTGGTGCGAGTCCGGACACACGGGTGCGGCGGCAGGTCCGGGGGCCTTGGGGACGTCAGGTGGCGCCCCACGGCGGGTCGGTCAGGGCTCGCTCAGCCCAGCACCTCGACCTCGGCGACCTTGCCGCGGAACCCACCGTCCTGCACCGGCACGCCGGTG
Organism: Nocardioides sp.; assembly: GCA_045627505.1. Taxonomy (GTDB): domain Bacteria; phylum Actinomycetota; class Actinomycetes; order Propionibacteriales; family Nocardioidaceae; genus Nocardioides. The sequence goes on along the minus strand of JAZQNT010000281.1, from coordinate 1,038 downwards.
AGCCACACGGTGACGAACTGTCCGGTGCTCGGCTGGTCGAGGGTGAAGGTGAGGGTGTCGCTGCCCTCGGCGCTCGCGGCCGGGGTGAGGTCGGTGACGTCGCTGGGCGCCTGGTCGGTGACGAACACGTCGGCCGAGGTCGTCCCCCCGAGCACGGTGACGTTCACCTGCCGCACGTCCTTCGCCTCCCCGAGGTCGAGCACCAGGCCGACGCCGGACTTGAGGCCGCCGGGGCCGAACTGCTCCTTGTACGTGGACGTGCCCCAGAACGTCGCCGGGTCTCCGTCGACGGCCAGCGGAGTCTGCTCGGGGTACTCCTCCGGCGGGCGGCCCTGCGGGTCGAGGTCGGTGGCACGGACTCCGGCGAACGCCGTGGGGACGGCGGACGCACCCGGCGAGCGGGCGGTGGATCGACGATCCCCGGGGTCCTCCGCCTGACCCGGACGCTGGGCGTAGATGTAGGCCACCGCGAGCAGCAGCGCCAGCGCGGCGACACCCACCAGTGCGGCCAGACGCATCCAGTTGCGGCCGGGCACCGGACCGCCGGGGACCACCGGGATTCCACCCGAACCCGTGCCGCTGCTGGTGGTGTCCCAGACCCAGTAGTCGTCGGCGACCCGTGGCGCCGCGCCGGACGCGGGGGTGGGTGCGGGAGCCGGGCTCGGCGCGGGGGTCGGCGTCGGGGACGGATTCGAGGACTGGGCCTGGGAATGGGACTGGGACCGGGGTGACGAGGCTCGGTGAGCGCCGCCGGCACGACGCCCGGAACCGGTCCCGGTGCTGTCGAGGCGCTCGCGGAGCTGGGCGAGCCGCTCGCGCCGCGCCCGCGAGTCGGAGTCGGGGGCGAAGAGGGGCTTGGCCGCGGAGGAGTGCCCGGCGTTCTCGGCCAGGTGCGAGGCCGAGGAGCTCTCCTGCTCGCCCTCACCGAAGACGGGCAGCCCTGCCTCGGTCGCCGCATCGTCCGCGGCCGCTGCGGGCTGGCCGCCGGTGGCTGCTCCCGGGGAGACCGGGGGCTTGCTCGGGGCCGGAGGCATGGGG
>JAZQNT010000280.1:0-1566 GCA_045627505.1 Nocardioides sp. | reverse complement strand
ATCCGGAACATCCGGGTCAGGACGTAGTAGACAGCCAGGTAGACCAGACCCACCCCGCCGCCACGCAGCAGCGAGAAGGCGGGCGAAGTGTCCTCCCGTCCCGCGTCGAGCGCCAGCCACAGGGCGGCGGCGAGCAGCAGCGCCAGGCCGACCGCGAGCACCATCCGGACGGCGAAGCGCAGCGTGCTCCGCCCGTCCATGGACCCGAGCGCGCGGCGCAGCACGATCCAGCTCACCACGGCCCCGCACAGGTAGGCCAGCGCGTACGAGGCGGCCAGCGCGCCGGCGCCGTGCTCGGGGTCGACCAGTGCGGTGAAGCCGATCGCGGTGGCGATGTTGACCCCGCCCACCACCAGCTGGACGAGGAAGACCGTGCGGGTGCGCTCGAGCGCGTAGAACCCGCGCAGCATGAAGTAGTGGACGGTGAAGAAGACCAGGGCCAGGCCGAAGAACGACAGGGGAAGCCCGTAGGAGCCCGACTGCCCGGCCGAGGCACCGAAGCCCCACAGCACGTTGGCGATGTCGGTGCCGAGCAGCAGCAGCGCCGCCGCCACCGGCAGCACGACCACGAGGGCGGTGCGCAGCGTCGAGGTGAGGGTGAGCGCCAGGTCGCGCCGGTGCCCCTCGGCGGCGTACGAGGAGAGCCGCGGCAGCAGCGCGGTCACCAGCGAGACGGTGACGATGCCGTGCGGCAGCAGCATGATCATGAACGAGTTGGTGTAGATCATCTGGCCGCCCGCGCCGGCGGCGGTGTTGGCCGAGAGTTGGCGCACCACGACGGTGTACGCCACCTGGTTGACCACCACGAAGAGCACCGTCCACACCGCCAGTCGGGCGGTGTGCGAGAGCCCGGTGCCGCGGAAGTCGAAGCGCGGGGAGTAGCGGTAGCCGGCACGGCGCATGAACGGCACCAGCACCAGCAGCTGGACGGCGATGCCCACCGTCGAGCCCAGGCCCAGCAGGGCGGCCTGCCCGGCGCTGAGGTCACCGGCCGCGGCGGCGCCGGAGACCGGCCCGTAGAACACCAGGTAGGCGACCAGCACGCCCACGGCGATCACGTTGTTGGCGATCGGGGCCCACATCATCGGGCCGAACGAGCCCCGGGCGTTGAGCACCTGACCGACCAGGGTGAACATCCCGTAGAAGAACACCTGCGGCAGGCACCAGCGGGCCAGCGTGATGGTCGAGTCCAGCGCCGCGGCCTGCTCCGGCTCGTACCAGTCGGAGTCGAGGAACAGGTGCAGCAGCTGCGGTGCGAAGACCACGAGCAGCACCGTGACGCTGCCCAGGAAGAGCAGTCCCAGCGTCATGATCCGGTGGGTGTAGGCGTCTCCGCCGTCCGGGTCGTTCTTGATCGCCCGCACCAGCTGCGGCACCAGCACCGCGTTGAAGATGCCGCCGGCCAGCAGGATGTAGAGCATGTTGGGCACGGTGTTGGCCAACGTGAACGCGTCGGCCGCCACGCCCACGCTGCCCAGGGCGGCGGTGAGCAGGATGGAGCGGAAGACTCCGGAGAATCGGGAGAACAGGGTGAAGTCGGATCGTAGCCATGTCGTTCTGTGAGCC
>JAZQNT010000279.1:0-8184 GCA_045627505.1 Nocardioides sp. | reverse complement strand
CGTCTCAGTTCTCTCTCAAGATCCCTTCTCACCTCGAATTTGGATCTGTACAGGTAATTTTTTTTTTTTTTGCTAAATATTTCCTGACTGCTTGAATAACTCGAATCCATCAGAACCGGCGCGGCGACGGACTGCGCAGGCGCGGCGACGAGCGGAACGGGTGCGGCGACGAGCGGAACCGGCGCCGCGACGGGCTGCGCAGGTGCTGCGACGAGGGCGTGAGGCAGCGACTCGACCGGGCGGGCTGCCGGAGCGGGGGGAGCTGCCGGAGTCGGGGGAGCCGCGGTGGGAACCGCGGCGGGGGCGTCCATGCCCGGGCGCCAGACCGGCGGAGAGACCGGCGTCGGGTCCGGCGCGGGCGCGGCCGTCCGGGGGCGACGCAGCATGGCCTCGACCCGGGCGCGCAACTCACGGGGACGGAAGGGTTTGAGGACGTAGTCGTCGGCCCCCGCCGAGAGTCCTTGGACGATGTCGATCTCGTTGTCGAGAGCGGTGATCATCACGATGTAGGTGTCGCTGAAGGACCGGATCCGGGTGGCGGCGGCAAACCCGTCCATGCCGTCCATGTTGACGTCCAGGAAGGTGATCACCGGGTTGAACTCCCGCACCGCTGCGATGCCGTCAGGGGCGTTGGCGGTGAGGATGACCTCGAACCCCATCTGGTCGAGGACAGTGCGGTGCAGGGAACGGATCTCCGGGTCGTCCTCGATGACGACGGCCCGCTGTCGGGTCGGAGGGGTGTGGTGGTCCATTGCAGTGGCCTCGGTCTCGTCGGGCTGTCAGTTGGTGGTGCCCGCGGGGGCTGGCCGGCGCTTGCAGGAGGTCAGGGAGGCCAGGAACTGGGGGTCGAGCTGCAAGGCCCCCATGGAGGTCATGACGGGACGTCCCGGCACCGCGTACATCTCGTTGCGGTACGCGATGACCTCGCATGAGCCGATCCGGACACCGGAGACCGGGGCACCGTCGTCACCGATGCACCACTCGTAGTCAGCGGGCAGGACTGCTCCGCTGACCCACACCGAGGTGCACGGCGCGGCGCTGGAGGAGACGTAGCGCAGCTCGTTCGGCTTGGCGCTGGGGGTCGGGGCCGGCACCGGAGGTTCGGAGGTGGTGGCGGGCGCGGCGTCGTTGGTGACGGGCGCGCATCCGGTGCCGACCAGACCGCGCACCGCGGCGCCGAGGGCGACCAGTGCCGGGCGGGCACCGCCGAGCTGCCGACGGGGGAGTCCGTTCTGCGCGGTCCGTGCTCGCTGGGCGCTGCGTCCGCGCGGGGAGAGGAAGGTCATGGCGGGCCTCACGAAGCGTTGAACGGGATCGGCTGGGGGATGGTCGGGTACTTCGACTTGTGCACGGCCACGGGGATGGTCTGGGTGATCTCGCGCTTGGTGTACGTCTTCGAGCCCGGCTTGGCCTGCATGTGCACCACGGCGCGGAACGTCAACGTCACCCCCTGGGTGTCGTCGGCGAGGTCCTTGATCACCTGGTTGCGGATCTCGAAGGCGCCCTTGGGCGAGGTGATGAGCATGCCCTTACGACCCGAGGTGCGGGCCTCCGGGTCGAAGGTGATGTCGGGTGCCCACTCGTCCAGCGAGTAGGGGGACTCGACGGTGCCGGAGTCGGTGGTGGTTGCGGAGGTCACCTGGACGCGCTCGAGCCAGACCAGGCGCTTGCTCTTGAAGGGGGCACGCATCTGCTGACGGGTGTCGTAGGCCTGGAAGGTGAAGGAGAAGAACTTGTCACCTTTCGGGCGCCACTCGGCCATCCGCGGAGTGGCCTTGGCGGCCCAGATGGTGAAGACGAAGTCCACGTCGTCGACGTCCGCGTGCGACTGGAAGGTGCCGTCGCGGGAGAACTCGGAGTTGAAGGGCATCTCCGTCTGGGTGGCGCTCGGCTCCTCCTGGACGGACGGCTGGGGAGCGGCGCTGCACCCGGAGAGGAGCAGGAGGGAGGCGGCGACGCCGACCACGAGACGACGGGGCGCGCGGACCGCTGGACTCTTCACTGGACGGTTCACGGGGTGGATCACTGTGCGGATCACTGTGCGGATCACGGGAGACCTCTGTGCGACGGGAGCGGTGGCCGGGGGACTGGACGGGTCGGGGCTCATACCTTGAACCCCCGGTAGCGGCGCAGGCACTTCACCAGCAGCCACGCGCTCTGGAGCACCGTGATCGTGGCCAGGGTGTTCCACCCGACCCAGAGGAAGGAACTGCGCCAACTGGTCGGCAGCTGCAGGAACGCCACCACCAGCGCCAGCAGCGAGGCCATCATCAGGAGGTGCGGGGCCAGGTAGACGTGTCCGCCCTTCCCGCCGCTCTCGGCCTTGGCCTGGAGTGCCCAGTTGTCGGTGTCGGAGCCGGAGAAGAACTTCGTCCAGGCCCGCATGAAGTGACCGATGCGCGCCCAGATGTACAGCTCCGACGGCAGCCACAGGAGCGCGAACAGGTAGTCCCGCGCACTCGCGTCGTGCATGGAGTGCGCGATCCTCAGGTTCAGCCAGGTCGCCACGAACGGTGGGATGAACCAGAGCGGGTTGAACTCAAAGGCACGGAAGAGCAGCGAGCACGTCAGCAGCAGCACGAACCCGAACCGGGTTCCGGCGTTCAGCACCATCGCGAAGTTCTCGAACCAGCGCAGACGCAGGTTGGGGTGGAACGGCTGCCCCTTGGTGTCGCCGCGCTGCCCGGGCCACATGAGGTCGATGGCACCCGCGTTCCACTTGACCTGCTGGGCGTCCAAGGACTTCAGGGTGGTCATGCCTCCCACGTCAGCGCGCGCCTCGGCGCTGATCTTGGTGAGGAACCCGGCGCTGGTGATCTGCAGTGACAGCAGGGAGTCCTCGATCTCGCTGTCGCGCACCCAGGGTGAGGCCTGGTGGAACTGCTCCTTCACCCGCTGCAGTGCCTCGATGCGGAAGATCGAGTACTGGCCTCCGAGGACCGCCATCTGGCGGCCCCGGAGCAGGTTCTGCATGTTGAAGGAGGCGAACTGCTGGCGCTGGCCGGCGATCAGGAACTTGGCCATGGGCCCGGGAAGGTCGGAGTCGTCGATGCTGTAGATCGCCGAGATGCCGCCGATTCGCCGGTCGGACTCGATCTCGGCCAGGAGCAGTTCGATGGCGCGGGGGTCTGCGGTGGTGTCCCCGTCGACCCCGAGGAAGTAGTCCATTCCCTCGACCAGGGAGAAGCCGTAGTTGAGGGCTCCGACCTTCTTGTCGGGGTTCTTGCCGATGTCGTGGACGAAGACCTCGGTGGTCTCCTCCTCGTCGTCGCGGAGGCGGGTGTGCAGCCCCGCGTAGTTGGCAGCCACGGCGGTGGAGTCATCGGTGGTGTTGTTGATGACCACGTGAACCACGTCAGGCAGGCGCGTCTGGCAGAGGAGGGAGTCCAGGACCGACGCGATGGTCTCCGCCTCGTTGTACGCGGGGATCACACATCCGACGGTGGGGCGGTAGATCGTCTGCGCGGTGCGAGCCGTGGACGTGGCAGGCCTGGTGTGGTCCTCGCGGACCTGCTCTGCGGACGCGGGCACCCAGATAGGGGGTTGCTTCACCCGACGGTTTCCCCTGTTCTGACAGATTGTGGACTGATTCTCAGAATCTTTCGCCACCCGGGCGTTCCACGGGTACGAATGCGGGTGAAGTCCGGGGTGAAAAGGGGGTGAAACGGCTGCGCGGGGGTAGCGCGAGGGGGTGCGGGTGTGATGCGGGTTTCATTCGGCCGGTGACTGCGTCGGTCGGGCGCTGGGGAGTCGCTGGGTCGCTCACACTGGGTCGTTCACCCGGGCAGGGTCATCGTCACCGTGGTGGTGTGGCTGGTGCCGCAGCTGTCCAGGGTGATGCTTCCGCCGTGGGCGATGACGATGTCGTGCACCACGGCCAGGCCGATGCCGTGCCCGGCAGCCAACCGCTCGGCGCGGCTTCCTCGGAAGTGCGGGTCGAACACCTGGGCGACGTCCTCCTCGGGGAGGGTCGTGCCGGGGTTGCTCATCTCCAGGGCGACGGTCGTGGAACCGTCCTCCTCGAGGAGCTCCAACCGTACGTCGATCCAGCCGCCGACCTGGTTGTACTTGACCGCGTTCGAGAGCAGGTTGTCGATCACCTGACGCAGACGCCGGGAGTCGGCTCGCACCAGCACCTGTTCCGGTGCGTCCACGGACATGGTGAGCCTGCGCTCGGCGGCCATCGGGGCGTGCTCCGACATCGCCTCGAGCAGCATCTCACCCAGGTCGACCGGGGTGCGGTCGAAGAACAGGCTCCCGGGGCGCCACTGGTCGGGGTTCTCCAGGTAGTCGCCGATCAGGCCGGACGCCCGCTCGACCCCGCGCAGGGCGGTCCGCAGTGAGCGGCGCTGCTCCTCGGTGAGGGTCGGGTCGTCGGCCATGAGGTCGAGGTGACCGGCGGCCGCGGCCAACGGGTTGCGGATCTCGTGCGCGAGCACGGGGGTCGGGACGCGGCCGTCACCGGTGCCACCGCCCTCTGCTGTGGGCTGGGGAGTCGAGCGTGGCGCCTCGCGCGTGCGCCAGCGTCGGACCAGCAGGGGAGAGGCTGAGGACAGGAGCACCACGCCTGCGATCACGGCGGCCGTGGTACGTCCGGCGTTGACCGCCACCGGGGCGATCAGGAGCAGGGAGAGGCCAGCCCCGAAGAGGCTCCAGCCGGTTGCGCTGACCCGGTCTCGGCCCCGCTGCCGCTGCGTTCCGCGTGTTGCGTCAGACAGGGTTGCCCCAGACAGTGTTCCCTCAGGCAGTGTTGCCTCAGACATGGGCCACCTGCTCACCCAGCAGGTCGAGCTCGCTCGCGCGCAGGACCGCCTCCTCGCGCGTGGTCACCTCGAGCTTGCGGTAGACGCTGCGCAGCTGCGACTTGACGGTGTTCTCCGAGACGTGGAGTGCAGCGGCGACGTCGGCGCGGGAGGGGTGGGACGCGAGGGCTCGGAGCACGGCCAGCTCGCGGCGGGACAGCGCCACGGGCTTCGGCGACGCGGGCAGTGCGGCGCTGTGGTGCAGGCCCTCGAGGAGACGGTCCACCGCGGGGGACTGCAGCGTCTCGGCCAGCTGCCTCACTGCGTCCCGGTCGTGCTCGCTGAGGTAGAGGAGGTGAGCCCGGCACCCGTGTTGGTCGTGGAGGGCGGCCACTTCCTCCAGGAGGTGGGTGGCGTACTCCACGGCGCCGGCCCGCAGAGCCAGGGCGCACCCCACCGTCTCCAGGGCAGCCCGGGACCGGACGGTGTGCCCCGCGGCCTCGCGCAGTTGCGGCAACGAGTTCAGGGCGTTGTCCGGGCCGGCGCAGGAGGCGGCGAGCAGCAGGGCGGCCGGTGCGGTCTGACCGGGGTAGGCGGTCATCGAGACGTGGACGCGGCGAGCCCGGACCACATTCCCGGTGGCCAGCCACGCCACCGTCATCACGTTGGCGAGGGCGGCGTGGCCCAAGGTCGTCGGGCGCGACCGAGCGGACTCGAGGGCGGCTTGGGTGCGGACGACCTCGGTGGCGTGGGTGCCGCGTCCCAGGCTCGCGTGGAGCCGGACCCACGCCGTCCACACGGCACTGGTGCCCCAGCGGACCCCGGGGATCTCCGGCGTGCGCTCGAGGGCGGCGTCGAACTGCCACCGGTCCAGGAGCAGGGCGCCCGCTCCGACGTCGTCGATGATCTGGGTGCGGCGTCCCCACGCGATGCCGGCCACCATGGTCCCGGCTCGTGCGGCAGGCACGCCGATGTGGGTGGCCATCTCCTCGGCGGCGGGGGTCCGACCGTCGAGCCCGTACCAGGCCCGGCCGTAGAGACCCCAGTGGTGCATCTGCTCCTTGGACGCGGAGGCGCCGCCCAGCGCGATGAGGGACTGCGCGGTGGCGACGTCCCCGGCCTCGAACAGCGACTGGCTGAGCTGGCAGACCAACGGGGTGAACAGGGCGGTGTCGACGCCATTCGCGTAGGCGGGATCCTGGATCCGCTGCGCGGCCTCGAGCGCGGCCCGGGCGCTGTCCTGGGTGCGCCCGAGCAGCCGCAGCACCACGCTCTGGGCGGTGAGCTCCATGAGCTCGTCCTCGGGCGACTCGCGTCGCAGGGTGGAGGGGTTGCGGTCGGCCACCGGCTCGAGCAACCGCATCGCGACGCCCCGGGTGGCGGGGCTGTCGAGCAAGGTCACGCCCCGGGCGACCGCGAGGACTGGGTGCGCCGTGAGGTCGGCTGGCGGGATGTCCCGCAGCACCGACTCGAAGGAGTCGGGGAAGGAGTTCGGCTGGGTGACCAGCATGCGGCGGTACATCTCCGTCGCCCGGGTCAGGTGGCGTGCGCGCAGGGCCAGGACCAGCGCCTCACCCACCTCGCCGCGCTCGACCAACCAGTCGATCGCGCGCTCGCTGTGCTCCTCGTGCACCCAGACGGTGCCGGGAAGCGTCCCCCGGGCGGATTCAAGGGTCTCTCGCAGGCTCGGGGCGTAGGTGAAGGTGGAGGATCCGTCCCCGGCCCGGCTCCAGGCGCCGTGACCGCTGCGCTCGAGGGTGGTCAGGGCGCGCTCGACGGCGCGGTGGTCGAGGTCGGACAAGGTGCTGGCGAGCGCGATGTCGACGCGGGGCAACCAGCCGGTGGTGCGCACCAGGGGAAGGACTCCGAGGCGGTCGAGCTCTTCCCACGTGGCGCGGGCGTTCGCCCCACGCCAGTCGATCCGGTGCAGCTCTGTCCCGGGGGCGGTCTCGACGAGTCCCGAGACCACGGCGCGAGGGCAGCCCTGGGTGCTGGTGTGGACGTGCGCGACCAAGGACCGATCAGGAGTCTGGCCGGTGGCTGCGGAGAGCAGGTGCTCCACGTCGTCGGGGGTGAACGTGAGGTCGGCCTGCCCCAGGACCGTGACGCCGGGAGTCATCCGAAGTCGACGTCGCTCGGCGTCGGAGAGCCATTGCGTGGAGACCAGGCTGCGTGACAAGGGGTGGTGCGTCGCGAGTGCCACCAGGACGTCCCAGGCCCAGTGGGCGTGCTCGCCCATGCACTCCACGCCGTCCACGTGCAGGGTGAGGTCGGGGTGGGCGGTGAGGTGTGCGCCGAGGGCGCTGCGGACCTCCGTGACCGTGGTTGCGGTGCGCAGGGTTGCGGTGCTCGTCCGGTCGCCACCGAGCAGGCGGTCGAGTGCGTCGGCGAGTGCCCTCTGCACGTCGCTCGGGCTCAGACCTTCTTCGAGGGTCAACCAGAGCGACGGTTTGCCGGCCGCGTGGAGCGACTGGTGGGACTCACGGAGCAGGGTGCTCTTTCCCCACCCCGCAGGGGCATGGAGGATCGTCAGGGCCGACGTCGGGGGCGCGGCGTCAAGGATGCGGCGGCGTCCCAGCGTGGTGGTGTGCATGCGCCTCCTTGCCTGGGCCGCTCCCCGCACGCATCGGAGCCGTCCGGGGAGGGATGCGTGCAGTGTCGCAGGCGAGCCGCGGAACATACCCATGGAATGGGCAAAAGCGTCCGGTGACATCTGCCACAGCCAGTTTCCGCCCGGTTGGAAACGTGTGACACGGCCACATCAGGGGTTCTCCGCGGGCCGTGCGCATCCACCGGAACGGTCACCGCTGGCGGGCCGGCAGCAGTGCCGACGGGCCGGCAGTGGTCGTGGACCCACCCTCGGAACCCGTAGGGAAGCGATCGGACTAGGCTTCGTGCCGACGACGGCCCCTGGGCTGCGTGGGGGGCGGTAGCTCAGTCGGTTAGAGCAGAGGACTCATAATCCTTGGGTCGTGGGGTCGAGCCCCACCCGCCCTACAGGACAGATGAGGGCGCAGGCCAGCCATCTGCAGTTGGCTGCCCCGCGTTGCAGGGCCCTCGATTGCGGCGAGCTCCCAGAAGATCACCTCCCGAGCCCGGTTCTCTTGGTGCGGACCAAGGACCCACGACCGTAAGCCATGGACCGACCACCGCTCCCCGAGTCAGTCTGGGAAGCATGAACCGCGTACTGGAGTTCCTCGCTGACGAACCGGTCCTGCTGTTGAGCATTCTGCTGGCGATCGGGACGCTGCTGGGGCGCGCGCGCGTGTTCGGAGTGCCGGCCGGGCCGGCCGCGGTCCTGTTCACCGCGCTCGGCGTCTCCGCCGTCGCCACCGCACAAGACGTGTCGTTGGAGCTGCCGTCATTGGTCGGGACGCTCGGGCTGGTGCTCTTCACCTACACCGTGGGACTGATCGGCGGCCCGAACTTCTTCAGCTCGCTA
>JAZQNT010000278.1:0-3438 GCA_045627505.1 Nocardioides sp. | reverse complement strand
CTGGATCGAAACGAAGTACAACCGCCGACGTCGCCAACGAGCCCTCGGCAAGCTCACCCCTGTCGAGTTTGAGATGATCTACACGGCCACAGAAGCGGCCTGACCACCGCAAACCCCGAGTGTCAACCAAAGCGGGGGCAGCCCCGGCTTGCGCTAACAAGCGGGCCGCCGTCGACGCGAACGCCGAACTGACCAACATCGGTAGGGGCGCCTCCGAGTCGACCGACACCGAGTCGCTGCGTCAGGCGGCAGAGGCTCGTGCGATCGCCAAGGCAAAGGCCGCTGCTCAGAAGAAGATCTCGTCGGTGAAGCCGAGCGCCTCGCAGATCAAGGCCGCCCGGGCCACGGCCAAGAAGCAGGCGACCAAGAAGGTCAACGCGAAGATCACAGCTGCGAAGAAGAAGGCGGCTGCCGTCAAGAAGGCTGCGGCGGCGAAGAAGAGGGCAGCTGCCAAGAAGAACGCCGCCAAGAAGAAGTGACCCGGGCGCTGAAGTGCTCCGCCCTAGGGCTCGACACGATGCTCGTGGCGAGCCCTAGGCGCGTCCAAGACGCCTGCTAGCCGTCGGGGTCCGGTCGGAACTACTGCACGATGAGGTGACGTTGATGATGAAGGGGTCCCTCGTCGCCAGGAATCGTGGGACCGACATGGAGTTCTCGCCGGCCCGTCCCGTGCCCGAGCGATGGCCGACGAAGCGCAGGCAAACCCCCGCCCGCTCGCCGGCCGGTGGCACGACTTGAACCAACCACGCACCCAGGCGACCCTAGATCGCTCCAGGCGGCCGCTCCTCGATGTGCTCAAGGCGCACACATTCGTTGCCATAGCCTGCGCAATCGCGACCTGCTGTGGACTTTATGGTGAATAAGTGGTGACTCGGCTCAAAACCACAACAGGCTCTGATCAGCGTTTCCGCTGGTCAGAGCCTGTTTTCGGTCGGGCTGACAGGATTTGAACCTGCGACCCCCTGACCCCCAGTCAGGTGCGCTACCAAGCTGCGCTACAGCCCGATGTTCCCGCAGCTGCGGCAACGAGGAATAACTTACCCCAGTGTCGTCCGGATGCACATTCCGGGGTCGCCCCCGGCCCAACAGGCCCTGCCGCGGCCCGGGAAGTCAGTCCGCGACCCACGTCCACGACAAGATCGACAGGGCCAGCAACTGCCAGATGAGTCCCGCCCAGGCCACGTCCCAACCGTCGCTACCTCGCAGCGAGGCTGTAGCCGCAGCAAGAGTCCAGCCCAGGCCCAAGGCGCACCACCCCATGCCGTAGATCCCCAGGATCCCCATCCCCACGGTCTCCATGCCGCCCTCCATGGTCGCCATGCGCCACCCGAGCAGGATCCCCGCGCCCGCCATGGCGAGCACCAGCACCTGCAGCGCCACGAAGCGGGGCCTCACGTCTCTCATGGGCCCACCGTCACAGCGTCAGCCGAGGCTCGTCATGAGCACACGGCTCAGGTCGCCATGCGGGCGCGCGCACGCCGACGGAAGACGGCCCGGCCCCAGAAATGACAGAGGGGCGCAGGACGGCTGTCCTGCGCCCCTCTGGGGGACACCTGTGTCAGGAACGCTTGCGCTTCTCGCGCACCCGCTGCTGGATCACGATCGGGGTTCCGACGAAGCCGAAGGTCTCGCGCAGACGACGCTCGATGAAGCGCTCGTAGGAGGCGTCGAGCTTGCCCGAGGTGAAGAAGGCGAAGGTCGGCGGGGCGGTGGACGCCTGGGTGCCGAACAGGATCTTGGGCTGCTTGCCGCCCCGCACGGGGTGCGGGTGCTCGGCCACCAGACGGCCCAGGAACGTGTTCAGGGCACCGGTGCCCACACGGGTCTCCCAGCCCTCGATCGCCTTGTTCAGCGCCGGCAGCAGACGGTCGATGTGCCACCCGGTGCGCGCGGTGAGGTTGATCCGCGGCGCCCACTGCACCTGCACCAGGTCGCGCTCGATCTCGCGCTCCAGGTAGTAGCGACGCTCCTCGTCGACGAGGTCCCACTTGTTGAACGCGATCACCAGGGCCCGACCGGCGTCGCGGATGGTCTGGATGATGCGCATGTCCTGCTCGGAGATCGTCTGACCGCCGTCGATCACCAGCACACAGACCTCGGCGCGGTCGATCGCGGTGGTGGTGCGCAGCGAGGCGTAGTACTCGTGGCCCGAGGCCTCCTTGACCCGCTTGCGGATGCCCGCGGTGTCAATGAAGCGCCAGGTCTCGCCGCCGAGCTCGATCAGCTCGTCGACGGGGTCGACGGTCGTGCCGGCAGCGTTGTCGACGACGACCCGCTCCTCACCGGCGAGCCGGTTGAGCAGGGAGGACTTGCCGACGTTGGGCTTGCCGACGATGGCGATGCGACGCGGGCCACCGACCTCGTCGAAGCGCTCCTCGGGCAGCTCGGGCAGGGCCTCGAGACAGGCGTCGAGCAGGTCGCCCGAGCCACGGCCGTGCAGCGCCGAGATCGGGAAGGGCTCGCCCAGGCCGAGGTTCCACAGGCCGTACGCCTCGGTCTCGGTCTTCAGGTCGTCGACCTTGTTGGCGGCCAGGACGACCGGCTTGCCCGACTTGCGGAGCACCTTGACGACCTCGGCGTCCGCGTCGGTGATCCCGACGGTGGCGTCGACCACGAAGAGGACGGCGTCGGCCAGGGTGACGGCGATCTCGGCCTGCCCGGCGATCATCGCGGCGAGGCCCTGGGCGTCAGGGTCCCAGCCGCCGGTGTCGACGACGGTGAACGCGCGTCCGTTCCAGTTGGCGTCGTACGAGACGCGGTCGCGGGTCACGCCGGGGCGGTCCTCGACGACGGCCTCGCGACGGCCGATGATGCGGTTGACGAGGGTCGACTTGCCCACGTTGGGCCGGCCGACCACGGCCAGGATCGGCGTCGGGCCGGTGACGTCGTCAGTGTTGACGTCGTCGGGGAAGTCGGTCATGGTGTTCCTCGCTTCGAACCCGCTCGGGGCTTGTTGTCGGACTGGGGTGTCGTCGCTGATAATGTTTGCTCGCGGGTTTCTTCTTCTCATCAGCAGCAGCGTCTATCGCTTAGGCTTGAGTGTGGAGTGCAGCTTGCCTTGCCGATGACTGCTACTTCCTTCATTACAACCACATCGCTACAACCATATCGATATAACCGCACCATTTCATCTACTGCTGCAAAGCGCACAAGGTGGTGAAACTTTGGTCTGCCGACGCGGGATCTATCCTCGCCTTAAGTGATCTTGACTACGAACGGCACGTCAGAGTAGTATCAGAATAGTCGGCTTTGCCAGAGTTTCTGTTAGACTGCACTTTTCAATTTCATGAGACGTCGGACCATTTCGTGCATTTGGACAAGTTTCTAAACTTAAGGGTATAAGTATGTGGACTTCCCCCGAGTCGGCCGCGATCACTTAGCAAATACAAGAAGGAGTACGTACATTATAAGCGTTTATCGTGCGCGAGGACACCTCTT
>JAZQNT010000277.1:0-2768 GCA_045627505.1 Nocardioides sp. | reverse complement strand
CGACTTGTAATTGTACCAGCAAGAGTTAACGTGTTTTTTGTCAAATTGACCGAATCTATTTTTGAATCTTGAATGAACCGGACACTGCGGACAGGAACCTCGTCGTCGACGTCGGTGCCGGGCGGCGCTCAGCGCCGGTCGCCCCGACCTCCGTCACGCCCGCCGCCCTGGCCACGACCCTCACCGTTGCCCCGGTCGTTGCCCCCGTCGTTGCCGCGGCGCTCGGTGCGCTCATTGCCGCGCTGGGTGGAGTCCCCGTCGGGGCGCGAGGTGGAGGTGGACGAGGGGGTGCTCGGCGGCTTCGCGGAGTAGCGGCCCCCCGGCGGGAGGGTGAACTTGGTGCCCTTGAGGCTGTCCTGGATCTCCTTCATGGCGTCGCCCCAGATCGGTCCGGCGTTGCCGGAGCCGGACGCGCTGGCGAGCCTGCGGCCGCCGATGGTCTGGCCGGCCAGGGAGATCGGGTGACCGAAGGAGTTGGCGCCCGCGATCATCGCCACCGCGGCGAGGTCGGGGGTGTAGCCGGAGAACCACACGGAGCGGTTGCTCTGGCTGGTACCAGTCTTGCCGGCGGACTCGCTGCGCAGCGCGAGCGCCGAGCCGAAGCCGCCGGGCTCCATGACGCCGCGCAGGACGTCGTTGGCGGTGTCTGCCACGTCGGTGCGCAGCACCCGGTCGCACGTCTTCGGGTACGACTTGAGCACGTTGCCCTCGGCGTCCTCGATGGCGGTGACCGGACGCGAGTCGCAGTGGATGCCGCGTGCGGCGAAGGTGGCGTAGGCCTCGGCCAGCTCGAGCGGGCTGGTGTTGGGGGTGCCCAGCCCGAAGGTGGGGGTCATCTCGGCGCCGGCATGGTCCACACCGCCGAAGGGGTTGTCGAGCTGGATGCCCATCTTCTGGGCCAGCTTGTACGGGGTGCACAGGCCGACGTCGCGGGTCACCTGGGCGTAGTAGGTGTTCACCGACAGCCGGGTGCCGGTGTACATGTTCATGCTGCCGGAGCTGGTCGAGTTGCTCAGTGTCCAGTAACCGGACTTCGCGTACGGCTTGCCGTCACACATCTCGAAGTCGCGCTGGGAGATCGAGATCGACGACGGGGCGTTGTAGGACTTCGTCGGCGAGACCTTCTTGGTCTGCAGCGCCGCGGCCATCACGAAGGCCTTGAACGTCGACCCTCCCTGGAAGCCGGCGGAGTCGCCGTACTTCTCCGGGACGAGGAAGTTGAGGTAGGTCTGGCCGCGCTTCTTCTTGTCGCCCATCGGCCGGGACTGCGCCAGTGCCTTCACCTCGCCGGTGCCGGGCTCGATCATGGCCAGGGCGCCGATGGCCTGGTCGGTGGGGTAGACGTGTTTCCGGACGGAGGCGTCCGCCGCCTTCTGGTGCTTCATGTCGACGGTGGTGCGGATGGTGAGCCCGCCGGAGCGCAGCAGGTCCTTGCGCTCGTCACGGGTCTTGCCCAGCGACTCGTCCTCGAGCAGGTAGCGGTAGACGTAGTCGCAGAAGAACGCTGCAGGCGAGTTCACGCAGCCGTTGACTGAGGTCTGGACGTCGAGCCCGAGCTTCTTCTGCTTGAGCTTGACGGCCTCGTCGCGGGGAATGACGTTGAGCTGGGCCATCCGCTCCAGCACCAGGTTGCGGCGCGCCAGCGCGCGGTCGGGGTAGGAGGTCGGGTCGTAGCCGACGGGGTTCTTCACCAGCCCTGCGAGGGTGGCGGCCTCCCTGACCGTCAGCTTCGAGGCGTTCTTGTTGAAGTAGTGCCGCGCCGCGGCCTGGACGCCGTAGGTGCCGTCGCCGAAGTAGGCGATGTTGAGGTAGCGCTCGAGGATCCAGTCCTTGGAGTAGTTCTGCTCGAACGCGATCGCGTAGCGCAGCTCCCGGATCTTGCGCGCGTAGGTGTCGTCGGTGGCGGCCTTGCGCTCCTCGGGGGTCTCGGCCTGGTCGACCAGGGTCAGCTTGACCATCTGCTGGGTGATCGAGGAGCCGCCCTGGACGGTGCCGGCGTTGGCCCGGTTGGTGATGAGCGCGCGCAGCGTGCCCTTGAGGTCGATCGCCCCGTGCTGGTAGAAGCGGTAGTCCTCGATTGCCACGATGGCCTGGAGCATCGGCTTCGAGATCTGGTCCAGGGAGACGTTGACGCGGTTCTCGTCGTAGAACGACGCGATCAGCTTGCCTTCGGCGTCGACGACGTTGGTCTTCTCGGCGAGGGGGCGCGTCTCGAGGTCGAGCGGGAGGTCCTCCATCGTCTCGGCCGCGTTCTTGGCGGTGCCCCCGACCAGCCCGACCACCGGCATGGCGAGGCCCGCGACGAGGACGCCGAGGACGGCTGCAACGCCGGTCATGGTAGCCAGGTGCTTGAGGACCTGCCGCTGACGCGTGCGCGGGGTCCCCTGGTCGTTCTCGTCCTCAGCCGTACCCATGGGGTCACCCTACGTGAGATCGGGTCACCTGCAGAGGTCGCGCGAACCGACTCCTGGCTGCGGCGTGCACCGTGCGCGTCTCAAAAGGAGGACCTGCCTCCGGTACGTTGGGATAGTCAATGTTTCAATTCGATCACGACCCAGAAGTACCGGTTCACCGCCAGCGGTTCAGGCAGAACTAGTCACAACGGGCTATGTGATCTGGGCTAAAGAGGTCTGCCCGTTTGGGGGGTGGTTCCCTATTTTGGGTATCGCAGCAGCCGTGGAGTGGATTTCATGGGGACATCCACCCACAAAGAGTGATCTTGGGGAGAACACATGTGGGTCGAGGACTGGAGTGCCAAGGCGGCGTGC
>JAZQNT010000276.1:0-3693 GCA_045627505.1 Nocardioides sp. | reverse complement strand
AGTCATCGCCGAACACGTTGAGGTGGGGACGACGCCCGATCGCGACCTGCGCGACGTAGGCTCGTCGAGTGACCGGCTGGTCGAGCGGCTGCCTGGCGACGGACCGGCGCGCGGGCTGAACGTCCGGGCCGGCACCAGGTGTGGTCGGCAGGTATGGCGTCGGCGTGGTGCCGGCGTGGTGCCGGCGTGGTGCCGGACCGGACGGCGTCAGGAGTCCTGCGGCGACCCGGCTCGTGCGTCGCGCTCCTCCTGCAGACGCTGGTGCGCCTGGTCCAGGTACTTCAGGCAGGGCGCCTCGGCCTCGGGGTGCTTCTGCTCCAGGTGCAGGATCCAACGGTCCATCGCGGCCATGTACCCGTTGTCCTCGCCGGGACGGTAGGTGCCCCAAGCGCGAGTGCCGGTGCCGGGGCGGGGGACCTCGCACATGGTGCAGGTGAACTTGTAGACGAATGAGTCGTCGGGGGCGACGTCGATGCGGGCGATGGCCAGGGGACCGGCCTCGGCCCCTGCCTTCCTCTGACGTGCGGAGCGGCTGGCGGGCACGGGGACCTCGGTTCGCGACGGGGGGAGTGGAACTCCTAGCGTAGGCCGAGCGAGTCGGATCTCCCTCGCCGTGACGAAAGACCCCGCATGAGCCCTTCCTCCGCCCCCACCACCGACGAACCGACTCTCGACGCCTCCCCGCAGGAGTCCCTCGCTGTCTCCGAGCAGCTCCCCGCGGTGTCGCGGCCTCGGTGGTGGGTCAGCCAGGCGCCGCCGCGTCCCCCGCTCGGGAGGGTGGCCGTCACCACCCTGAGCTGCCTCGTGGGTCTGTTGCTGCTCGTCGGCATCGGCGAGGTGACCGGTCACGTGCTGCTCATTCCGGCGATGGCCGGCACGATGGCGCTGGTGGCTGCCGCACCCCACTTCCCGTTGGCACAGCCGCGCAACGTGGTGCTGGGGCAGACGATCGCCGCAGCCCTGGGGCTGGCGGTCGGGGCAGTGGACCACTCCTTGTGGGCGGCTGCCGTGGCGGCCAGCCTGACCGTCGGGGTGACGGTGGCGACCCGCACCGCGCACGCCCCGGCGGCGGCGACCGCGGTGGTCGGGGTCCTGACCGTCTCGGCTTCCGTGTCCTTCTTCGTCTGCGCGGTGGCCGCGGCTGTGGTGATCACCGCTACCGCTGTTGCCGCGTCCCGCCTGACCAGGACCCGGTACCCCGTCTACTGGTGGTGACGTCCAGCGCTCAGGGGCACCGCTCAGGGTCACAGACTTCGATTGGGTATTCCTGCAGATCCTGCCCCGCACCGGGGTGCGCGTGAGGCGGAATGGTGCTGCACTGGTGTGATGCATCGGCAGATCGCTGGCAGGATGACCGGTCCGATCACCAAGTGGGTGGTGCTTGGGCTGTGGCTCGTCGTGTCGGCCGTGTCCTCGATGTACGCCGCGCAGCTGGTGGACGAGCAGAACAACGAGGCGTCGTCGTGGTTGCCCGACAGCGCTGAGTCGACGCGCGCGTTGGAGAAGATCAGCACGTTCGAGGACATCGACTCGATCCCCACCGTGGTGGTCTACTCCAAGTCCTCCGGACTCTCGCAGGAGGACGTCGCCGCGGCTGCCGAGGACGCGCGGAAGTTCGCCACCCTGGACGGCGTCGAGGGGGAGGTGCAGGGGCCGTTCCGTTCCAAGGACGGGGAGGCCATGCAGACCGTGGTGACCTTCAACTTCGGCTCCGAGGGCTGGAACGCGATGCCCGATGTCGCGGACGAGTTGTTGGACATCGCCTCGCTCGACGGCGGTGACGTCTACATCGCCGGCCCGGGTGGGCAGGCGGCGGACTCGGCCGAGGCATTCGGGGGGATCGATTCCACGCTGCTGTTCGCCACGTTGAGCGTGGTGATCGTGATCCTCCTGTTCACCTACCGCAGTCCGGTGCTCTGGGTACTTCCGATCATCTGTGCGGGTGTGGCGCTCTTCGGTGCCCAGGCGCTCATCTACTTCCTGGCCAAGTACGCCGACCTCACGGTCAACGGTCAGTCGTACGCCATCCTCACGATCCTGGTGATCGGTGCGGGGACGGACTACGCCCTCCTGCTGGTGGCCCGCTATCGGGAGGAGCTGCGCCGCCACGAGGACCGGCACCAGGCCATGGCCTTCGCCCTGCACCGCGCGGCGCCCGCGATCATGGCCAGTGCGGCCACGGTCATCCTGGGCATGCTGTGCCTGCTGCTCGCCGAGATGAACTCGACTGCCGGACTCGGACCGGTGGCCGCGATCGGCATCGGTGTGACCTTCCTGGTGCAGATCACCCTCCTGCCCGCCCTGCTCACCATCTGTGGCCGGTGGATCTTCTGGCCCAAGCGCCCGGGGTTCGGCTCGCCGGAGCCGACCCGCACGGGTTTCTGGGCCAGCGTCGGACGTCGGATCTCGGGTCGGCCGCGGCGGGTCTGGGTGGTCACGGCCGCGCTGCTGGCGATCGCCTGCCTGGGATGGTTGCGCCTGGACACCGGGGGGCTGGCGATCGAGGACCAGTACACGCGTGACTTCCAGTCGATCACCGGCCAGAAGGAACTGGTCGAGCACGGCCTGCTCGACCAGTCGAACACCGTCTCCGTGGTCACCAACGCTGCCCAGGCGGACGAGGTGCGCTCCGCCATCGCACAGGTGCCGGGGATCCAACCGGCCGCCGCGCCGGTGTTCCGTGAGGACCTGGCCCTGGTGGAGGCGGTGATCAACACCGACGTGGCGTCCCCCGAGTCGTTCGAGGTGGTTCGGGACACGCGGGACGCGGTGCACGCGGTGCCCGGAGCCGACGCCCTGGTGGGTGGCGGATCGGCCATCTTCCTGGACACCGAGGAGGCGTCGAACAGGGACAACAAGGTCGTCATCCCGAGCATCCTGGTGCTGGTCCTGCTGATCCTGATGGTGCTGCTCAGGGCGGTTCTGTCGCCGGTCATCCTGGTCCTGACGGTGGTGCTGTCGTTCGGGGCGGCGATCGGCATCTCGGCGCTGCTCTTCGAGTACGTCTTCGGCTTCGCGGGTTCAGATCCCGGGTTCCCGCTCTTCGCCTTCGTCTTCCTGGTGGCGCTGGGCATCGACTACAACATCTTCCTGATGACCCGGGTGCGCGAGGAGACCCAGACCCTGGGGACCAGACAGGGCTCACTGGTGGCGCTCGCGTCCACCGGTGGTGTCATCACCTCTGCGGGCCTCGTGCTCGCCGCCACCTTCACCGTGCTGGCCACCATCCCGGTGGTGTTCCTCGTCGAGCTCGGGGTGGCGGTGGCCCTGGGCATCATCCTGGACACCATGGTCGTGCGCCCGGTGCTGGTCACGGCGCTCAACCTGGACCTCGGCGGACGCATCTGGTGGCCGAGCCGGCTGGATCGCGGCACCGGAGGCGCGGCGCCGGCGGCGGAGTCGGTCGCGCAGCCGTGAGGCACGGCTGGCGAACGCGACCCGGGACTGGGTGCGACACCTCGCGAGGCGCAGCGCTGGAAGCGGGCGAGCCACCGTGCAAGGCTGGTGGAGATGAGGCGGGACGGGCAGCACCCCCAGCGGATCAGTGACGCTCGCCAGGCACAGAGCGAGCGCCTGCGACGGCGCATGCGCTGGTATCGGATTTAAGCACTATATCTTGTTTCTGTCTGCCGGAGCGGTGCTGTCTGCCGGAGAATATGTCTTTCTCTATATCACCGGCAATAAAATCTATAT
>JAZQNT010000275.1:0-6960 GCA_045627505.1 Nocardioides sp. | reverse complement strand
GGTCGGGGCCGATCGCCGTCTCAGGCGTGCGGTCGCGGGCCTGCCCCGGGCACCCCGGACTCGGTGTAGGCGGCACCTCGCGTCAGCGCCTCCAGCGCCTGCTCGACCCGTCGGGCCGTGAAGTCCGCCGCCCGCTCCCGGACCTCCTCCGCCGTGCAGAAGTGGATGGCCCGGATCTCCTTGGGGTCGAGCACGGCGTGTGACAGCGCACCCGGGGCCAGTACCCCGCCGTCGAAGACGAGGCACAGGGCGTCGTCCCACCCGCTCCAGGCCGGAAGCCAGTCGGTGAGCAGCAGAGGTCCGGCGGGCACGGCCAGACCGAGCTCCTCGTCGAGCTCCCGGGAGACGGCCAGGCGCGGCGACTCACCCACCTCGACGACGCCCCCGGGGAGGTCGAGGTCGGGCTTGTAGGTGAGCTCGCACATCATCACCCGGCCCTCGCCGTCGCGCACCAGCATCTGGGCGATCGCCCGCTTGCGTGGCAGGAACGCGTTGAGCAGCTGACGGAACCCAGCCGGTTCGGAGATCGGCACGTCGGTGGCCAGTCGGCCGTAGAGGATCCGGTCGTGGTGGACACCGTTCTCCACGAACCCACCGCGCATGACGCCTTCGCGTTGGAGACCGGACCACGTGGCCAACCGTTGCGACCCCACGTCGTCGGGGTCGATCCACGCCTCCACCCGGCCGTGGTCGACCAGGGCGCGAGCCACCAGCCGGCGGACCAGTGCTGCTGCTTCGGCGAAGTTCTCCTCCGCCAGGCCGCGTGGCCACCAGATCCGAGCGACACCCGGACGGTAGGTCGACAGGCTGGGGCTCAGGCTCACGGCCTCACCCTAGCCATCGTCGCAACGGCAGGCCGGACGCCAGTGGCACAGCAGCGGGAACGGCAGCGGGGAACGCAGAGGGATGGTGCGTCCGCGTCCTTCGCGACGACGGTACCGAGATCAGGAGATCAGGAGAGCGAGGCCCGCGCAGCCTTGGCGGCGAGGCGCCCCTCCCGCTTCGCGGTCCGGGTGAGGTGGCGTGCCTGCCTGCGGGCGTCCTTGGTCGCGCGACGGGTGCGCCAGGCAACGCCGGGACGCCCCTCGGTGTCGACGGCGGCCAGGATGAGCCCGCCGGTGATGGAGGCGTTCTTCGCGGCCTGCTGCAGCTCGTGACGACGCTGCTCGGGGCTGTCGGCGGACCAGAACGGGTGGGACACCAGGGTGCTGGGGACGAGGGTGGCGGCCAGGACGCCTGCCGAGGTGCGCGGCAGGCGTCCGGTGGCCAGCGTGCCGGCGGCCACGAGCTGGACGGCGGCGGTGGCTCGGGCGAGGGCCGTGGGGTCGGAGGGGATCGGGATCCCGCGCGAGTTCAGCGCCGGGACGATCCGGTCAGTCAGCGTGCGGGCTCGGGCCGCCGCACCGGCGGGGTCGCGGAGCACCTGGACTCCGCTGACCACGAACAGGCTGGCGAGCAGGGGACGGGCGAGACGTCGAGTGATGGCCATGTCCCTTGCCTACACCGTGCGCGCCCGGTTGGGCACCCCCTCCGGTCGTGAACGGACCGTGGCTCGGCCCGGGGAACCCCCACGCCCGCCACTGGCCGTGCAGACCGGGTGCAGAAGGGTGCCGGGTGCAAACGGGGGAGAGCGCTCGCAATGGATAGGCTGCGCGGGCAACCGGCCTCGTGCGGGTGCATCGTCAGGCAATCGGCTTTTCGCAGCCGCCACAGAACCAGGAGTGATGTCCCATGGGTGAGTTCGTCAGGCTCGAGGTCTCCGACGGCGTCGCGACGATCCGTCTGGACCGTCCCAAGATGAACGCCCTCGACTCCCAGGTGCAGGAGGAGATCCGGGCCGCCGCGATCGAGGCAGGCGAGCGCGACGACGGCAAGGCTGTCGTGGTCTGGGGCGGGGAGCGGGTCTTCGCCGCGGGGGCGGACGTCAAGGAGATGGCGGACATGTCCTACACCGACATGGTGAAGCGCTCCGGGGCCCTGCAGGCCTGCTTCACCGCGGTGGCCAGGATCCCCAAGCCGGTCGTCGCAGCCGTCAACGGCTACGCGTTGGGCGGCGGCTGTGAGCTCGCGCTGTGCGCCGACGTCCGCATCGCAGCCGAGAACGCGGTCTTCGGACAGCCCGAGATCCTGCTCGGCATCATCCCTGGCGCCGGCGGTACCCAGCGACTCACTCGTCTGGTGGGGCCCTCGAAGGCGAAGGACCTCGTCTTCACCGGCCGCTTCGTGAAGGCTGAGGAGGCGCTGGCGATCGGCCTCGCCGACCGCGTCGTTCCCGCGGAGGAGGTCTACACCGAGGCCCTGAAGTGGGCCAGCCAGTTCGTCTCCGGCGCCAGCTTCGCCCTGCGCGCAGCCAAGGAGGCGATCGACAGGGGTCTCGAGACCGACCTTGAGACCGGGCTCGAGATCGAGCGCCAGCAGTTCGCCGCCCTGTTCGCGACCGAGGACCGGACCATCGGCATGGACTCCTTCGTGGAGAGCGGACCGGGCAAGGCCCAGTTCGTGGGCCGTTGAGCCGACGTCGTCGTCCCGGAGCCAGGGCACGCACGTTCCGCGTCGGCGCCGCTCACCTGCTCTGGTGGTCCTGCGCACTGGCGGGACTGCTGCTGGGGGTGGCTGCGGTGGGGCTCGGCCTCCGGGCCGACCAGGACGCCCAGCCCTGGACGCTGCTGTTCGCGGTCGCCGACGTGCTGACCCCGCCGTTCCTGGACGGGCTGGTGGAGCCGAGCTGGCTCAGCGACTCCTTCGCAGCGCGGGGGAGCGGCTGGGCGATCGCTGCGGCCGCGTGGTTCGCGGTCGGGGGCGCCTGGGTGGCTCTGGTTCGACCGCGACGGCTGGACGGCGAGTAGTGAAGACCGGCAGGCGCTCCGTCAGCCAACGTGAGGGTGGCGCGGACCAGCTTCGTGTGATTACAGTCACTGCGCGTGGTTACGCATCGGTAACCGCGTAGCTGATCTGTCTGGGAGGACATCTTGACCACCATTCACACCCGTCGTGCCATTGCTTCCGCCGCTTCCCTGGCGGTCGCCGCTGCCGGTTTTGCGGCGCTCGCGCCGGCCGCGCAGGCCGAGAGCGCGGCCTTGGCCTACACCTGCAAGATTTCTCTCTTTGACGGGGAGAAGCTCAGCGTCGTCGTCGACACCGACCTGCCGGACACCGTCAAGGCCGGTTCCAGCACCCCGGTGAAGGTCACCGCGAACGTCTCCCTGGCGGAGGCGAAGGGCGGCGCCCTCCCCACCCTCCGCAACCTCAATGCGGCCTCCGTCCTGGGCTCGGCCGAGGTGGGCTGGACGCTCGACGGAGCCGAGCAGAAGGCCGCAGTCCTGTCGATCCCCTCGACCGTGGTCCCCGCCGCGGGCGCACTCGCGCTGACGGCGACTGGACCTGCTGCCGCCTTCGCGCCCACGCAGCCCGGCACCTACGTGATCAAGGCCGGCGCCTTCACGGGCAAGCTCGACCTGAAGAAGGCCAATGGCCAGCCCACCGACCTGATCAACAGCGCTGACATCGCGTGCGCGCCGAACGCGGGCCAGGACCTGACCGTCGACACGGTCCAGGTCACGGCGGGCGACAAGCCGACCGTCGCGACGTCCGTCACCAAGGCCAAGGCCAAGTACGCCAAGAAGAAGAAGAGCGTCTCCGCGAGCGCCACGGTCAAGGCTTCCGGAAAGGCTGCCTCGGGCAAGGTGAAGTTCACGCTCAAGCGGGGCAAGAAGGTCGTCAGGGTCTCCACCAAGACGCTGAACAAGAAGGGTGTCGCCAAGGCAACCTTCAAGAAGGTCTCCCGCAAGGGCACCTACACGCTCACCGCGAAGTACGCGGGTAGCAAGACCGTGAAGGCATCGAAGAAGGTCGTGACCTTCAAGGTGCGGTGACCTCTGGTCTCCTACGGCACGCATCCCCCGGTCCTGGGTCAGGGACGGGGGATGTGTGCGTCTGGCGGCACTTGGGAGGGCTGGGGCGACTCGTCCCTGCCTCTCGCACGAGGCGTCGTTCGCGCCCGGGAAGGACTGTTTCAGTAGGGAATCGCCTGGATGCCGGATATTGGGGAATCGGCAGTTTGGGGGTGCCGCGGGCGAATTCCTTGTGGCTAAGGTCACAGACGCTACGCGCGAGTAACTCGGGTGCGTGGCGACATTCCTAGGGAGGGAAATCTATGCGTTCGTTCATCAACCGTCCGGTGGCACTGGCCGCCTCGATCGCGCTGACGGCTGCAGGTCTCGTCGGTATCGCCAGCAGCGCGCAAGCGGCGCCGGTCAAGCTGCCGTACGACTGTGCGGTGTCGATCCTGACGGGTCAGGAGTTCACCCTGGACGTCGAGTCCAACCTGCCGGCCACCCTCGAGGTGGGTAGCACCGTCAACGCCGAGCTCACCGGCACGGTCACGGTCGGAGCGTCGACCATCGGTGCGGCGTACGGGCTGCTCGGCGGGCGCTTCATGGAGGGCAGCGCCGACATCACCGCAGGATTCGGATCCCAGGCGGTCAAGCTGAGCGCCAACCTGCCGAAGACGGCCATCCCGTCCAGCGGCTCGCTGGCCATCCCGCTGACTGCGACCGGCTCCTGGTCGGCCAGCACCATTGGTTCGCAGAACCTCACCATCTCGAGCTTCACCGCCCCGTTGACGCTGACCAAGGACGACGGCTCGACGTCCTCCGCCGCGGTGGAGTGCAAGGCCAAGGTCGCGGGCACGGCCATCTCGACCACCGAGGTCGTCGCGGCCCCGACCGAGACCCCGACCCCGACCCCGACCAGCACTCCGGAGCCTTCGGAGACGCCCACGCCGACCACCACTCCGGAGCCTTCGGAGACGGCCACGCCGACCACCACTCCGAAGCCTTCGGAGACGGTCACCCCGACCAAGACCCCGACTCCGACCAAGACCACGGAGCCGACCAAGCCGACCCCGCCGAAGGTCAGCCCGGTCAAGGTTCTGGTCAGCATCGTGGTGACCTTGTTGGGCAAGCTGATCAAGGCCATCCTCACCAAGAAGTGACCCTGACGGCGATCTCCCTCCGGGCCACCCGGCCCCGAGGGTGCCGCCTGTGAAATGCCCCACCGTGGACCTTCGTTCCACGGTGGGGTTTCGC
This sequence comes from Nocardioides sp., assembly GCA_045627505.1. Taxonomy (GTDB): domain Bacteria; phylum Actinomycetota; class Actinomycetes; order Propionibacteriales; family Nocardioidaceae; genus Nocardioides. The sequence continues at coordinate 1,873 of JAZQNT010000275.1, read as the reverse complement.
AGTTGTACTCTCGCGTACACATCCGAGTGCACAGGAGGAGCCTTCGGGCACACCACCATGAACATTGTTGTCTGCGTGAAGTACGTCCCCGACGCCACTGCTGACCGGCAGTTCGAGTCGGACAGCACCGTTGATCGCGTAGGCGTCGACGGCCTGCTGTCCGAACTTGACGAGTACGCGGTCGAGCAGGCGCTCCAGATCAAGGAGAAGCGTGACGACGAGGAGATCACCGTCACCGCCCTGAGTGTGGGTCCCGAGAAGGCCGTTGACGCCGTGCGCAAGGCCCTGCAGATGGGCGCCGACAAGGGCGTCCACGTGGTTGACGACGCGATCGCGGGCTCCGACGCCGCCGCGACCTCGCTCGTCATCGCCAAGGCCGTGGAGAAGGTCGGCGACGTCGACCTTGTCGTCTTCGGCATGGCCTCCACCGACGCCGGCATGGGTGTCGTCCCTGCCATGGTCGCCGAGCGCCTCGGTCTGCCCCAGGTCACCCAGGCCTCGGTCGTCGAGACCCAGGGCAACCAGGTCCGCATCAAGCGTGACGGCGACGCCGCCACCGAGGTCATCGGTGGCACCATGCCGCTGGTCCTCTCGGTCACCGACCAGTCGGGTGAGGCTCGCTACCCGTCCTTCAAGGGCATCATGGCGGCGAAGAAGAAGCCGCTGGAGACCTTCGGGATCGCCGACCTCGGCGTCGACGCCGGTCAGGTGGGTCTCGACGTGGCATGGTCCGCGGTCGAGTCCACCGCCGCCCGTCCGCCGCGCACCGCCGGCGAGATCGTCAAGGACGAGGACGGTTCGGGTGCCACGGCGCTCGTCAACTTCCTCGCCGCGAAGAAGTTCATCTGAGGAGCTACTGGACATGTCTGAAGTTCTCGTTCTCGTCGACCACGTCGACGGTGCTGTCAAGAAGCCGACCTACGAGCTCCTGACCATCGCTGCCCGCCTCGGCGAGCCCTCCGCGGTCTTCATCGGCTCCGCTGCCCAGGGAGCGGAGGTTGCCGCGGCCGTCAAGACCTACGGCGCCGAGAAGGTCTACGTCGTCGACGACGCCCAGATCAAGGGCTACCTGGTCGCGCCGAAGGCCGAGGCCCTGCAGCAGCTGGTCGCCAAGACCTCGCCCGCCGCGGTGCTCATCGCCTCCTCCTCCGAGGGCAAGGAGGTCGCCGCTCGCCTGTCGATCAAGATCTCCTCGGGTCTGATCACCGACGCCGTGGACGTCCAGGCCGACGGCACCACCACCCAGTCGGTCTTCGCCGGCAACTACACGGTCAACGCCAAGGTCACCCAGGGTGTCCCGGTGATCACGGTCAAGCCCAACTCCGCCGCTCCGGAGGAGAAGGCCGGTGCGGGCACCGTCGAGCAGTTCGACGCCGTCATCTCCGACGCAGCCAAGACCGCCCAGATCGTGGCCTCCCAGCCGCGTCAGGCCTCCGGTCGTCCCGAGCTGACCGAGGCCGCGATCGTGGTCTCCGGTGGGCGCGGTACCGGTGGCGACTTCGCCCCCGTGGAGGGCTTCGCCGACTCGCTGGGTGCTGCTGTCGGCGCCTCGCGTGCCGCCGTCGACTCCGGGTGGAAGCCGCACACCTTCCAGGTCGGCCAGACCGGCAAGACCGTCTCGCCGCAGCTCTACGTGGCGGCGGGCATCTCCGGTGCCATCCAGCACCGTGCCGGCATGCAGACCTCGAAGACGATCATCGCGGTCAACAAGGACGCCGATGCTCCCATCTTCGAGATCGCCGACTTTGGTGTGGTGGGCGACGTCTTTACGGTGGTGCCGCAGCTGGTGTCCGCGATCGAAGCAAAGCGGGGGTAGCGCCATGGTGAGGAAGGGAGTCGGATCGTAGCCATGTCGTTCTGGGGGCCAAGGAGT
>JAZQNT010000274.1:0-2239 GCA_045627505.1 Nocardioides sp. | reverse complement strand
GCCTTCGAGGCCGACTACCTGCCTCGGCTGCGCCAGCACCTCGAGGTCACCTCCTCCGACGGCTCGCTCGAGCTCGTCGACGAGGCACCGCCCCGGCTCCAGGTGCTCGTCGCCTGGGAGGGGCTGCGGGCCGAGGTCACGTGGCAGTGGCGCTACCCGACGGCGGGTGGGAAGGGCGGAGCGACCTTCCCGCTTGTGGGCGGCGCCCGGGCCCTGAACGTACGCCGTCCTGCTGCCGAGCGCGCGCTGCTCGCCGCCGCCGGGGAGTGGGACCACCTGCAGCCGCACGCAGGCGTGGACGGCTCGGCCGCGGTCGACTTCGTCGCCGACGACCTCCCCCGGCTCGAGGCCCACGACGGCATCGAGGTCGTGGAGACCGGGCGACGGCCCGACTTCCGCGGCGCCGTCGAGGCGCCCACCATCGAGTTCGCTGCTCCGGACGAGGACGTCGAGGGGGCCTCCACCGACTGGCTCGACCTGCGCGTGGTGATCGACGTCGAGGGCGAGCAGGTGCCGCTCACCGACCTGCTGACCGCGCTCACCACCGGCTCCCCGCGGCTGGTCCTGCCCAGCGGCCTGCACCTGTCGACCGACCGTCCGGAGTTCCGGCGGCTGGCCGACCTGGTTGCGGCGGCCGCCGAGATCAAGGACGCCCGCAGCGACGGGCTGCGGATCGGTCAGCAGGACCTGGGCATGTGGGCCGAGCTCGCCGAGCTGGGCATCGTCGACCACCGGGCCGCGCGCTGGGTGGAGGCGGCGCAGGCGCTGATCGGGCTGACCGAGCTGCCCGAGGTCGAGGTCGCGGGGCTGGTGAGCACCCCGCGCAGCTACCAGCAGACGGGCATCCGCTGGCTCGCGCACCTGTGGAAGCTCGGGCTGGGCGGGATCCTCGCCGACGACATGGGCCTGGGCAAGACGCTGCAGACGCTGGCGATGATCAGCCACGCCCGTGCGAACGGTGCGGCGCCGTTCCTGGTGGTGGCGCCGACGTCGGTGATGACCGCGTGGGCCAGCGAGGCGGCACGGCACACCCCTGACCTGCGGGTGCGGGTGGTGGAGGCCTCGGCGTCGCGTCGCAGGGAGTCGTTCGAGAAGACCGTCGCGGGGGCCGACGTGGTGGTCACCTCCTACACCCTGCTGCGGCTGGAGGCCGAGGCCTACGCCGGACGCGAGTGGGGCGGGCTGGTGCTCGACGAGGCGCAGGCGATCAAGAACCACCACAGCAAGACCTACCGGGCGGTGGTCGGGATCGACGCGCCGTTCCGGCTGGCGGTGACCGGCACCCCGTTCGAGAACCGGCTGATGGAGCTGTGGTCGCTGCTCTCGGTGACCGCCCCCGGCCTCTACCCGTGGCCGCAGAAGTTCCTCGAGCAGGTGGTGCAGCCGGTGGAGCGCAACGGCGACGCCGAGGCATTGGCGCGGTTCCGGGCCCGGGTGCGTCCGTTCGTGCTGCGGCGCACCAAGGACCTGGTGGCCGCCGACCTGCCGCCCAAGCAGGAGCAGGTGCTGCAGGTGCCGCTGGGGGAGGCGCACCAGCGGATCTACGACACCTGGTTGCAGCGTGAGCGGCAGGCGATCCTCGGGCTGGTGGACGACTTCGACTCCAACCGGGTGGCGATCTTCAGCGCGTTGACCCGGCTGCGCCAGCTGAGCCTGGACCCGGCGCTGGTGGACGACGAGCACGAGGGCGTCGGCTCGGCCAAGCTCGACGCGCTGGTGGAGCACCTGGGCGAGCTGGCGGCCGAGGGACACCGGGCGCTGGTGTTCAGCCAGTTCACCAGCTTCCTCAAGCGGGCTCGCACCCGGCTGGAGGCGGCCGGTCTGCGGGTGCGCTACCTCGACGGCTCGACTCGGCAGCGCGGCGCGGAGATCGACGCGTTCAAGTCGGGTGACGGCGACGCCTTCCTGATCTCGCTCAAGGCCGGCGGTGTGGGGCTCACCCTGACCGAGGCCGACTACGTCTTCGTCCTGGACCCGTGGTGGAACCCGGCGGCGGAGAACCAGGCCGTGGACCGGGCGCACCGGATCGGCCAGGAGCGGCACGTGAACGTGTACCGGATGGTCTCGGCCGGCACGATCGAGGAGAAGGTGATGGCGCTCAAGCAGCGCAAGGCCGAGCTCTTCGACGCGGTCTTCTCCGGCGAGGGCGCGGTGGGTGCCGGGCTGGACGCCGACGACGTGCGCGACCTGTTCGGCTGACCGCGGCCCGAGGGCGCCACGGTGAAGGAAGTTCGTCGCC
>JAZQNT010000273.1:0-3217 GCA_045627505.1 Nocardioides sp. | reverse complement strand
CGGCGCCTTGGGGAAATAAGTGGGAGGCTCCGGGTTGATTTTTTTCGGAATCGGTCGGCTCGGATCGTGAACGCGGTAATCGCTCCACCATTGTTTCGGCGAATCCGTATAGCCGTAAGACTCGTTTTCGTTTTTCGGCGTCACCATATTGCCCGCGCAACACACGCCGACGCAACTGAACAAAACGCCGCAAAACGCAAGCGTCATAAAGATTTTTCTCATCGATAAGACCTTTCGTGTCAAACGATTATAAAAAGACCGGCGCAAATCGAACGCCGGTCGACGGTAATTTTGTCTATTGGGTTAATTGGAACGTCGAATCTCGACGCTTCCTCGATGTGCCGTCAAGCCTTCGACCGTCGCGACGCGGTAAACGTCGTCCGCAAGATTTTCCAAGCCTTCTTGAGAGAAACAAAGCAAGCTGTTCCCGCGCAGGAAATCGTTGCAAGACAGTCCGCTGGCAAAACGCGCGGAACCGCTCGTCGGCAAAACGTGCGACGGTCCGGCCGCGTAGTCGCCAAGAGCGACCGGCGTGTAATTGCCGAGAAAAATCGCGCCCGCGCAAGGTATTTTAGCGGCGAGTTCCTCCGCGTTTCGTGTCGCGATATGAAGGTGTTCCGGCGCGATAAGATTCGTCCAATAACAAGCGTCGTCGGCGTTTTCCGTCAGAACGACGGCGCCGAAAGACTCGAGCGCCTGACGCGCCAAGTCGCCGCGCTGCCCGGACGCCTCGAGGAGGTGGGCTCGCAGCTGCGTGACGCCCTCGAGCTGGTGCGCGACGCGGCGCGCGCGTTGCTGTCGGCCTTCGGCAAGGACGACGGTGAGGCCGACGCCGGCAAGGTGCAGGCCAAGGGCCTGGTCCAGGAGGTCTTCGCCACCGCCGAGCGGATGGCCGCGCACAGTGACACCGACGTGCTGTGGGTGTCCGAGGCGCGCGAGCGCATCCCGGCGCGGCTCGCGATCGCGCCGCTCCAGGTGTGGGCGCAGATGCGCGAGGGGCTGCTGACCGAGAAGTCGGTGGTCTTCGCGTCCGCCACCCTGAAGCTCGGCGGTGACTTCAACTCCGTCGCCGGCAGCCTGGGGCTGCGCCCCACCGAGCGGGTGGACGGGCCGGGGGAGCTCCCCGAGGGTGCGCTGCCCTGGCGTGGGCTGGACGTCGGTTCGCCCTTCGACTACGGCAAGCAGGGCATCCTCTACGTCGCCAAGCACCTGCCCACGCCCGGCCGAGACGGGCTGGGGCCCAAGCAGCTGGACGAGATCGTCGAACTGATCGACGCCGCCGGGGGCCGCACGCTGGGCCTCTTCTCCTCGCGTCGGGCGGCGGACCAGGCAGCAGAGGCGGTCCGGGCCCGGCTGCCGCACCTGACCACGCTGGCGCAGGGCGAGGCGCAGCTGCCCGAGCTGACCAAGCAGTTCGTCGAGGACCCGCACACCAACCTGTTCGGCACCCTGTCGCTGTGGCAGGGCATCGACGTGCCGGGGGAGTCTCTCTCCCTGGTGCTGATCGATCGGATCCCGTTCCCGCGTCCCGACGACCCGCTGATGTCGGCTCGCCAGCGGGCGGCGGACAAGGCCGGCGGCAACGGCTTCATGCAGGTGGCCGCCACGCACGCCGCGCTGCTGCTGGCCCAGGGGGTCGGACGACTGATCCGCACCACCTCGGACCGCGGGGTGGTGGCGATCCTGGATCCGCGCATCGCGACCGCGCGCTACGGAGGCTTCCTGAAGGCGTCGTTGCCTCCGATGTGGCCCACGAACGACCCGCGCATCGCGCGCCAGGCGTTGGGGCGTCTCGCCCAGGGCTGAGGCTCGTACCCGCCGGCGCCCGGCCCGGTGCTGACGCCTGTACGCGGAAGGGGTCCCAGCCGAGTGGCTGGGACCCCCTTCCGCGTACGAGGTGCTGGGACCGGTGCTCCGGCCGTGCTGCTCAGAGGCTGCGCAGAACCGCGGTGACCTTGCCCAGGATGGTGGCGTGCGTGCCGTCGATGGGCTCGTAGGCGTCGTTGTGGGGCATGAGCCAGACCTTGCCGTCCTTGCGCTGCAAGGTCTTGACCGTGGCCTCGCCGTCGATCATCGCCGCCACGATGTCACCGTTCTCGGCGTCGGGCTGCTGGCGCACGACCACGTAGTCGCCGTGGCAGATCGCGGCGTCGACCATCGAGTCGCCCGCCACCTCGAGCATGTAGAGGGTGCCCTCGCCGACCAGCTGCCGGGGGAGCGGGAAGACCTCTTCAAGGCGCTGCTCGGCCAGGATCGGGCCACCGGCCGCGATCCTGCCGACCATCGGCACGTAGGCGGCAGTCGGCGCTGCGTCACCGCTGTCGGTCGGGTCGACCTCGTCCTCGGTGACCCTGCCGGCCGCGGTCATGGACTCGGGCAGGAACACCTGCAGTGCGCGCGGCCGGTTGGGGTCGCGCTTGAGGTATCCCTTCTCCTCCAGGGACCGCAACTGGTGGGCGACGCTGCTGGAGCTGGTCAGCCCCACGGCCTTGCCGATCTCGCGCATGCTCGGCGGGTACCCGCGGTCCTCGATGGCGGCCTGGATCGTGGTGAGCACCAACTTCTGGCGCTGCGTCAGGCCACCGGCGTCGGCGACACCGTCGGGCAGCGCAACGACGTTGTCGCCGGGGTGCGACTTGGGCATGTGGTCCTCCTGGGGAACGGCCTGGACGTGACCTCACGCTAGTGGCTCCGGGCGCCGGTTTCAAACAGGTGTTCGAATGGGCGTGTCACCGGCCCGGGCCGCGGCCATGTGGGCCAGGCATGGGCCAGGCATGGGCCACGCGTGTTCGCGCCGCGCGAGGGGCCCGTCAGCGCTCCGGCTGCCAGATCCAGGTTCCCCGGCCTCGGACCGAACAGCCTCAATGTCCGCCACCTCCGGATGCAATTCCGCCAACAGCAAAAGCGTCGAAGTCATGCGCGCGGGCCACCCGGGGCTGCTGCTCCGGAACGGTAGTAGCGTGGATTGGCTGGAGGCGCCGGGCGGACCGGCGCTGGGCCTGCTGCCGAGTCTGTCGACTTGGCCGGAACACGAGATGACCTTGCCCTCCGGGGCTGCGATCGTGCTGTTCACCGACGGCTAGTTCGAAGGTCATCGCGGCGAAGGCCGCGAACGACTCGGGGAGGAGGGTCTGCTCGCACTGGCACGCGCCTGTGCCGACCTGGGCCCCAACGATTTCACCGACTCCCTCATCGCACGTGCGGAAGAACTCGCCGC
>JAZQNT010000272.1:0-6439 GCA_045627505.1 Nocardioides sp. | reverse complement strand
GCCAAGGAGTTGTCCCTCTCTATTGTCTTCCTAAGACCGCTTGGCCTCCGACTTCTTCACGAAGACGGGGGCGTCCAGACCGCGCAGCAGCGGCAGCGCGTCGTCGGGTGCCACGAAGGCGCCCAGCAGTGCGCCCGCCCCGGTCTGCCGGGCTGCTCGGTGCGCCGCGGTCGCCGTGTCCAGGTCCACGGTCGGGCCGGGGCCGTCCGCCGCGGTGACGTCGTGGATGAGTCCGGTCCAGGCGGGGGAGATCTGAGCGCTCACGGCCTCCAGCGTAGTGCCCCGGACGCGGCCCGCGGAGGGCGCCGCGGCGCACGTCCGGTGTCCCCCGAACGGGGGTGGACCGTGTCGTGCGACGGGTGGGCGAGGACACTTGGCCGGTGACTGCTCCCCCCACCGACCTGCCTGGCCGAGCGCAGCGCCAGGCGGCCCAGGCGCCGCTCGACCCGAACAGCCGGCGGGCGCTCGTGCTCCTTCCGCTGCTGCTGTCCCTGCTGACCATGCTGGGGCCGCTGAACATCGACACGCCCCTGCCGGCCTTCGGTGCGATGGCTGACGAGTTCGGGGTCACCACCACCCAGATGCAGCTCGTGGTGAGCGTCTACATGGCCGCGTTCGGCGTGATGAGCATCTTCCACGGCCCGCTCTCGGACGCGCTGGGACGGCGCCCGGTGATCCTGGGCGGGCTCGCCGTCTACGTCGTGGCCTCGGCGGGGGCTGCCCTCGCCACCGGGCTGGCCAGCGTCCTGGTGTTCCGTGCGCTGCAGGGGTTCGTCGCCGGGGCCGCCACGATCGTGAGCCGCACGGTGGTGCGCGACGTGTTCTCTGGGGTCCGCGCCCAGCAGCTGATGAGCCTGATGGCGATCGTCTTCAGCCTTGCCCCCGCGGTGGCGCCGATCATTGGCGGGGTACTCGTCGAGGCCGGCTCCTGGCACCTGATCTTCTGGTTCATGGCGGTCTTCGCGCTGGTGCTGGCCGTCGCCACCGTGCTGTGCCTGCCCGAGACGCACCCGGCCGAGCGTCGGGCGCCGCTGCACGCCACGGCGGTGCTGGGCAGCATCGCGGTGGTCATGCGCCACGGCGGGTTCCACCGCCTGGCGTGGGCCTGCGCGATGCTGTTCGCCGGGCAGTTCATCTACATCGGCGGCGCCTCGATCTTCCTCACCGACCTGCTCGGGTACGGCGAGCTCGACTTCTGGATCCTCTTCCTGCCGATGATCGTCTTCCTGAGCCTGGGGTCGGTGGTCTCCGCACGTGCCGCCGGACGTCTGGACCAGGAGCTGACCGTCGCCCTCGGCTTCTGGGTCGCCGGGATCGGCACGCTGTTCGGTGCGGTGCTCACCGCGACCCCGCTGCGTGACGAGGTGGCGATCGCCCTGGTGACCCCGTGCGCGGTGGCCCTGGCCTGCGGGATCGCGGTGCCCAGCCTGCAGATCGCGGTGATGGACCTCTTCCCCGAGCGCCGGGGTGCGGCGACGTCGGGGGCGATGTTCGTCCAGCAGATCTTCCTCGCCGCGATCACCGTGGTGCTCGCCCCGGTGCTGGTCCGTTCCACGTTCGTCTTCTCGGCCTGCTCGCTGCTCTTCACCGTGGTCGGCATCGGCTGCTGGAGGTGGCACCGACGGGCGGTGAGGCGTCAGGATGGAACTCGGTCGAAGTCCGGTTCCCCGTCTGGAGCAGTCGCATGAGCAACACCGAGATCCGTCCCGAAGCACGCGCACTGGCCTGCGGTGAGGACGTCGAGGTCGAGCTGCTGCGTCCACGCGAGGTGCCGCTGGGGGGTCTGCGCGCGATGGACGTGCGGCGCACCCTGCCGGCCCGGGGCCGCTCGCTGATCGGCGCCTGGTGCTTCCTGGACCACTACGGACCCGACCGGGTGGTCGAGACCGGCGGCATGAACGTCGCGCCGCACCCGCACATCGGGTTGCAGACCGTCTCGTGGCTCTTCGCGGGCGAGGTGGAGCACCGGGACTCCACCGGGGTGCACGCGCTGGTGCGCCCCGGCGAGTGCAACCTGATGACCGCAGGACGCGGGATCAGCCACTCCGAGATCTCGACCTCGACCACCGAGGTGCTGCACGGCGTGCAGATGTGGGTGGCGCTGCCCGCGGAGGCGACCGAGGTCGCGCCCGGCTTCCAGCACCACGTGCCCGAGGTGCTCTCCGGGGACGGCTGGCAGGCCCGGGTCTTCCTCGGGAGCCTGCTCGGCGACACCTCGCCGGTGCGCACGTTCACCCCGCTGCTGGGGGCCGAGCTCCGGCTCGACGCCAGCGCCGCCCTGGACGTTCCGTTGGACGTCGCCTTCGAGCACGGCTGGCTGGTGGACGCCGGCGCGCTCACCGTCACCCACCACGGCGGGGAGAGCGTGGTGGCGCCCGGGGAGCTGCTGTACCTGGGTACCGGCCAGGACCGCGTCACGCTGCGTGCGGGTGCCGAACCGGTCCGCGTGGTGGTGCTGGGCGGGCCGCCGTTCGGCGAGCAGATCCTGATGTGGTGGAACTTCGTGGGCCGCACCCAGGAGGAGATCGAGACCGCCCGCGCCCAGTGGCAGGACGCGATCACCTCGGACGGGGCGGTCGTGGACGACTCCACGCAGGTGGCCCCGGGCCGCTTCGGTGTCGTCGCGGACATGCACCTGCCGCCGATCCCGGCGCCGGTGATGCCGCAGGTGCGGCTGCGGCCCCGCTCGTGACCGGGCAGAACCGGGTGGACGCGTTGGCCGTCTCCCCGGTCAGCCTTCCGGGCCCCGACGGGTTGCTGCGCTGCCCGTGGTCGCTGGCCAGCGAGATGGAGCGCGCGTACCACGACACCGAGTGGGGCGTGCATCTCGCGGGCGAGCGCGCCTGGTTCGAACGGCTGACGCTGGAGGGTTTCCAGTCCGGGCTGTCCTGGCGCACGATCCTGGCCAAGCGTCCCGCGTTCCGCGAGCTGTTCGCCGGCTTCGACGTCGACGCGGTGGCGGCCTTCACCCCCGCCGACGAGGATCGGCTGCTGCTGGACGCCCGGATCGTCCGCAACCGGGCGAAGGTCCGGGCCGCCGTGGTGAACGCGCGGGCGACGGTGACGCTGCGCACGGAGTACGAGGGCGGGCTGGAGGGCCTTGTCTGCTCGTTCCGGCCCCGGCGTACGGTCGAGCCGCAGGCGCAGAGCACGTCTCCGGAGTCGGTGGCGTTGTCGAAGGCGCTCAAGAAGCGTGGGTTCACGTTCGTGGGCCCCACCACCATGCACGCCCTGATGGAGGCGACCGGGATGTTCGACCCCCACCTGCACGACTGCCACCGCCGCGGAGCGCCGGGCGTGGGGGAGACGGGCGTGGGCCTCGCTGGTGCCCCGGAGGGCGTGCAGGCGTGATCCGAGGACTGACCGTCCTGCTGCTGTGCCAGTTCGTCGGGTCGCTGCTGGTGGCGCTCACCGCTCTCCCGGTGCCCGGACCGGTGGCCGGCATGGTGCTGCTCCTGGGCTGGCTCGTCTGGCGTCGTCCCGGTCCGGGGGCAGGCGTGGTGCGTGCCGCCGACGGCCTGCTCGAACACCTGCAGCTGCTCTTCGTGCCCGCCGGGGTCGGGGTCGTCGCCTACCTCGCAGTGCTCGGCGAGCACGCGGCCCCGGTGGTGGTCTCGCTGCTGCTCTCCTGGCTGGCCGGACTCCTGGTGGTGGGGTGGATCGTCCAGGGTGCCCTGGTGCTGCGGCGCGGGAGGGGCCGCGGGCGCGCCCCCGGGGGGCCGGGACGTGCGCCTGGCGCCGGGCTGGCGGACGGGCTGGGGGACGGGCTGGGCGTGGGGGAGGGCTCCGATGCCTGACGCGATGCCCGGGGCGCTCGACGGCGTCCTCGAGGTCCTGCGCTCGCCGGTGAGCCTGGTGCTGCTCACGCTCCTGGGCTACCGCCTGGGGCTGTGGCTGAAGGCGCGCACCGGCGGCCACCCGCTGGCCCAGCCGGTCATCCCTGCCATCGCGCTGACCGGCGTCGGCCTCACCGTGCTCGACGTGGAGTACACGACCTACGCGGACGCAGCGAGCCTGGTCTCGTTCTGGCTGGGGCCGGCCACCGTGGCGTTGGCGCTGCCCCTGCACCGTCAGCTCGGGCGGCTGAGGGAGGTCGCGGTGCCGATGCTGGTGGCCCTGCCGGTGGGGGCGGTGGTCTCGATCGCGTGCGCCTACGGGCTGGTCCACCTGCTCGGCGGCAGCGAGGAGCTGGCGCTGACGATGTCGCCCAAGGCGGCGACCACCCCGGTCTCGATCGCGCTCTCGCAGGACGTGGGGGGCATCCCGGCGCTGACTGCGGTGGTCACCGTCGTGGCCGGCGTGGTGGGCGCGGTCCTCGGACCGACGGTGATGAACCTGGCCCGGATCACCGACCGCCGGGCCCGGGGGCTGGCGATGGGCGCCTCCTCGCACGGCATCGGCACCTCGCGGGCCCTGGCCGACGACGAGACCGAGGGGGCGTTCTCGGGCCTGGCCATGGGGCTCACCGCCCTGCTCACCAGCGTGCTGCTCCCGCTCGTCCTGTGGCTGTGCTGAGTCCGGCCGTGCTGAGTCCGGCTGTGCTGGCTCGTCGGCCCGGTCGAGGCGCTGTGCGAACCCTGCCGCGCAAATCCCTTCCGGTGCCCTGCCGGGGTGAGTAGCGTGCGGGCGATGGAACGAGTGCACGTCTTCCGCGACGACGCCCTGGGGAGCCACGACGCCGTCGGGCTGGTGGAGTTGCTCCATGCCGGTCAGGTGTCGTCGGCCGAGCTGGTCGAGGCGGCGATCGCCCGGATCACCGAGGTCGATCCGGCCCTGAACGCGGTCGCGGTCGCCGACCACGAGCGGGCCCGGGCCAGGGCCCGCCAGCCAGCTCCCGGGTACTTCTCCGGCGTCCCGACGCTGCTCAAGGACAACGTCGAGGTGGCCGGGCTGCCCACCCAGCACGGCGCGGACGCCTTCGTCTCGCGGCCGGCCCCGCGCCACGGTGACGTGGCCCGCCTCTTCGACGCCCTGGGCGCGGTGACGGTGGCCAAGACGCGGATGTCGGAGTTCGGGTTCTCGGCGTCCTGCGAACACCCTCGCCAGGGGCCGGTGCGCTCCCCGTGGGACACCGCGCGCACGGCAGGTGCCTCCTCGGCCGGTGCCGGGGCGCTCGTGGCTGCAGGAGCGGTTCCGCTCGCCCACGGCAACGACGGCGGTGGGTCCATCCGGATCCCGGCTGCGGTGAACGGCCTCGTCGGGCTCAAGCCCACCCGCGGACGCACGCCCTCGGAGCGGGAGTCGCGGGCGATGCCGCTCAGGATCGTCGCCGACGGTGTCGTGACCCGGTCGGTGCGCGACACCGCGGCGTTCCTGCGCGAGGCGGAGCGGGTCTACCGCGACCCGCGGCTCAAGCCCGTGGGGGACGTGCGGCGTCCCGGGCGGCGGCGTCTGCGCATCGCCGTGAGCACTGCGGGAGTGGGGCGCGCGGCCTCGCCGGAGGTGGAGCGCCTGACCCTGGCCACGGCGGCCCGGCTCGAGGACCTGGGGCACCACGTCGAACGCATCGACCCGCCCGTACCGAGCTGGTTCGCCGACGCGTTCCTGCTCTACTGGGCCTTCCTCGCCGGCTTCCTGGTGGCCACCGGGAAGCGGACCCACCCGGAGACCTGGAATCCGCAGAACCTCGACAACCTCACGCTCGGGCTGGCCGCCAAGGCCAGGCGCCACTGGTACGCCGTGCCGGCCGCGACGGCCGTCCTGGCTGCGTCGAAGTCCGCCTCCCGTCGGCTCTACACCGACTACGACGTGACGCTCACCCCGACCCTGGCGCACGAGACGCCGCGGCTGGGCCACCTGGACCCCACCCTGCCGTTCGAGACGGTCATGGACCGACTGCTGGACTGGGTGGCCTTCACCCCGCTGCAGAACGCCACCGGGGACCCGGCGATCAGCCTGCCCCTGGCGCTGACCTCGTCCGGGCTTCCCCAGGGCATGCACTTCTCGGCCGGTTGGGGCGAGGACGCGCTGCTGCTGGAGCTGGCCCTGGAACTGGAGCAGGAACTGGGATTCACTGACCTCCGGGGCTGAGGTGAGGGCCTCTGCGCCAGCGCTGTCGTCGCCGACGGAAAACCTCCTGACCTGCGGAAACGCCCGGTTGACGGCTCGTTGCCCCACGCCGCCGCAGGGCCGATTTTGTCTGCCCTCTGCTGGTGTGTAATCTTCTTGCTCGTTGCCCCTTTGACTCAGCAGGCAGGTCATCTCCGTGATATGGAGACGATCTACGGCTGGTGTTCACCAGGGGTTCGGTACGCAGATCCTCAGGGGTACGCGCACACACCCTTGGCGGGGTAGCTCAGTTGGTTAGAGCACACGACTCATAATCGTGGTGTCACGGGTTCGAGTCCCGTCCTCGCTACGAAGCCTGAGTACCATTGGCCGGAGATCCGGTCCTGCCGGACTCGCCGGCTCTGCATCACTCCAGTATTCGACAAAGGAC
>JAZQNT010000271.1:0-3524 GCA_045627505.1 Nocardioides sp. | reverse complement strand
CACCGGACGCATCAGCCGGCCCGCCCCGGAGGGCGAGCCGGCTGATCCGGACGTTCAACGCGACTGCGGGCTCACTCCACCCGCTGCACCATCGGCAGCCGCGAGCGGGTGCAGGCCGCGATCACCAGGGCGGTCAGCAGCGGCACCCCGAACACCAGCACGCCCAGTGCGAGCCACGGGACGTCGAGACCTCGCCACCCTCCTTGGTGGTGCACCGCGGCCAGCACCCCGGGCACAGCACCCACCGCAGCTCCAAGGGCTGCCCCCGACCCGGCGATCACGAGCGTGGTGACGAAGGCGAGTCGACGACGGACCGACGGGCCTGCCCCGACGGCCGACAGGGTGGCCAGGTCGGGTCGGGCGTCGGTGAGCGCCAGAGTGGTGGCGGTGACCGTCCCGATCACCATCAACAACGCCCCGCCCGCAGTCAGCGCCAGCAGGATCAGCAGCCGCTCGGAGCGCGGGTCCCAGGTGTTGATCCCCTCGCCGCCGATCCACCCCTCGGAGTACCCGGAGCCCATCGCCTTCTGCGCGGTCGCCGCGAAGGCGCGCCGGTCGTCCAGAGCGTCCAGACCGCGGACGCTCATGCTCCCGGCGCCCCAGCGGAGCCCCGCCCGCTCCGCGGCGGAAGGCGGCACCAGCGTCGCCGAGGCGAGGGAGTCTTCACCCCCCTCTTCACCCCCCTCCGCCTCGACGAAGACCGCATCCATGGTCAGCGGCTCGCCCTTGAGCCCGTCCCACTCGGCGACCGGCGTGAGGACGAGCTTCCCCTCGCTGCGCCCGACCACCGGCGGCACCTTCTCCTCCCCCTGCTCCTCAGCCTCGGCAGCCAGCGCTTCCTCGTCGTCGATCCAGTCGTCCTCCCAAGCCTCCGGGTTCCGAGCCCGGTCGTCCGAGCGCTTCTGGCTCCAGAACTGCACGACCTTGCCCCGGTCGAGCGCGGCCTGCACCTGGGCCCGCTGCTCGGCAGCGACCCCGTAGTCCGCCAGGTCGTCCCCGCTCCCGACCACGAGCGGCTCGCTGCGACGCGAATGGCTCGCCACCATGTCACCGGGGAGTTCAACCTCCCACCAGGTGCCACCCTCGGTGCCGCCCTCGGTCCACTGGCGACTGTCGAGGTGCCTGAGCACCACCACGTCGCTCGCCCCACGCCGTTCCGCCTCGTCCACGAGGGAGTCCCAGACCCCCGCGATCCGCTCCCGGTGGGACTCGTCCCAGACGTGCGGGTACCACTCCACTTCGACCCGGCCGTCCCAGAAGTGGTCCTGCCGCCCGTCGTGATCGCCGGAGTGCTGCGCGTAGTCGGACGACGAGATGATGCCCGCCATCACCACCCCGGCCACGGTGGCCGCCACGGCGGCGACGGCCGGGACCGTCCTGGCCCGGTGTCGTACGGCGTCCCGAGCGGCGAACCGGACCGCGAACGAGCTACCCCGGATCATCAGAACGACGAGCGAGATGAAACCCGGGATCACCAGCACCATGCCCCCGACCAGGAGCAGGACCGCGATCATGATCGCGAAGGCCATCCCGCCGCTTCCGCCGGAGTCCGCCAGCGCCGCCGACATCACCAGCACGCCGACCCCCACGAACACCAGCCCGACGACGGTCGATGCCGTGCTCCGGGCGGCCGAGATCCGGTCGCTGCGGCGCCCGGCCATCACCGCCACCGGGTCCTGGCGCGACGCCGTCCACGCCGGCACGAAGGCCGCCAGCCCGGCGGACAGCAGGCCGCAGAGCACGATCGGCACCAGCCAGAGCCACGGCACCTCGAAGGGCCCCGGCGACTCCCCCCACCACATCTCCACGAGTCCGGGAACAGCCCGGGAGACGGCGACGGCGAGCAGCACGCCCAGGCCCGCGGCCAGGCCACCCAGCAGCATCGCCGCGGAGGTGACCACCCGACGTGCCTGCCGGGGCGTGGCCCCGTTGATCGTCATCAGCGCGACCGTGCGCGTCTGCTCGCGCGCGGTCACCGCGAACGCCGGGCCAGCCAGCAGCGCGATCTCGAGCAGCACCATGGTGACGAAGAGGGCGACGAAGGCGACGTCGTCGCCCGAGAGCCCGGAGCCGTCGTACTGCTCGAACCCGTCGGCGTCGGCGACGACCGTACGGGAGAGGCCGCCGAAGCCGGCGCGGTTGAGCTGCTGCAGCTCGGCGGCGGTCACCGCCCCGTCAGCAGCCTCGACCAGGAAGGCGAACTCGTTGGCCCGGACCGGGTACGTCCCGGACGCGGCCAGCACGGCGTCGGCGTGGTACTGGGTGTCGTTCACACCCGCGTGCACGCCCACGACGGTGAGCGGGCGGGCAGAGATGGTGTTCTGCACCTCGTCGCCGATCGCGAAGCCGTCCCGCTCGAGCTCGCGGGAGATGAGGATCTCCCCCGCCTTCTCGGGGAGACGACCGTCGATCACCTCGAACCGCTCACGCAGGAGCGGATCGGCCAGGTCTCCCTGCCGGATCTCGGTCCGGACGGTGCCGTCGCCCAGACGCAGCAGCACGCTGACGTCGTCATTGCCCCACGGCACGGCCCGCGCGCCGTCGAGCAGGTCCTCCAGCTGGACGCGCACCCGCTCGACCTCCGCGTCAGTGAGGACCGCGCCACGGACAGACCCGTCCGTCTCGGCCTGGCTCTCCTCGTCGTTCGACTCGACCGGCCAGACGTCCCAGCGCTGCGGAATCCGCGCCTGCTCGACCGGGACCCCGACGTGCCAGAGCGATGCGTCAGCGCTGCCCAGGGCCATCTCGGCGCGTTCCTCGGCGTCGACGGTGAACGTGGCGGTCAGGATCGCGCCGGCGCTGACCACCGCCACCGGGATGCCGACCAGCAGCATCACCAGCAGGCTGCGCCAGGGATGCCGACGGGCGTCGCGGGCCGCGATCCGCAAGGCCACCCGGCGCCCCGGAGCCCCGCCGCGCCCTCCCGCCCGGCGGACGGGCCAGCTCACAGGACGCCTCCGAACGTCGTGGCACCGGAAACGGCGTCGCTGACGCTGGCCTCGTCCACGACGAGGCCGTCACGCAGGAAGACCACCCGATCGGCCCAGGACGCGTGACGCGGCTCGTGGGTCACCAGGACCACGGCCACCCCGGCGTCGCAGAAGGAGCGGAGCAGGGCCAGCACCTCCTCGCCGGTCTCGGTGTCCAGGGCGCCGGTGGGTTCGTCGGCCAAAATGAGACGCCGGCTGCCGACCACGCCGCGGGCGATCGCGACGCGCTGCTGCTGACCACCCGACATCTCGTCGGGGTAGCGGTCGGCCAGGTGCCCGATGCCCACCTGCTCCAGCGCCACCAGGGCGTCGGCGCGGGCGGTCGAGGGCGCGACCCCGTCGAGCTCACGCGGAAGTGCCACGTTCTCGACCGCGGTGAGCGCGGGAACCAGGTTGTAGCTCTGGAAGACGTAGCCGACCGAGGTGCGGCGCACCCGGGCCAGCTCGTCGCGGGTTGGTATAAGGATTACAGCGAGCTTGAAACATATTTTGCAAGGCTCGGTATCGCAGGTTCGGGAAAACCCGTGTGCGACA
>JAZQNT010000270.1:0-1600 GCA_045627505.1 Nocardioides sp. | reverse complement strand
GCTGTTTTGCATGTCTACCCACACCTTGAGCCATTCACGGATCTGGTCCTCGGGTGTAGCGCTGCCTTCTTCCAGGTGCTTTGCCGGCTCTTCACAAACGAGGGTGTAGTTGGGGTCTGAGCCCGCCGGTCTCGAGCAGGCTGCGGGCGATGTAGTTGGTGAGGTTGCGGAATCCGAGGGCTGATCCGCGGAGGTGTTCGAGCCGTCCGTTGAGCGCCTCGGTGGGGCCGTTGGATGTACCGGGCCGGTCGAAGTAGGCCAACACGTCAGGAGCACGCTTGGTCAGGGTCTTGCCCAGCGTGGCGAGCTCGACGAGTGCCTTCGGGACGCCCGTGCTGACGGACTCGATCAGGTCCTTCATCAACTGGCGTGCCTTGGTGCGGTCGGGTTCGCGGTACGCGCCGATCATGCGCTGGTAGATCCCCCAGGTCGCCTCGACCTCAACATGAGCCTCGGTCGCGAACAGTGCGGTGAGCCTGGTCCTCTGCTTGTCGGTCAGCAGCCCGGCGCCGGTGTGCAGGGTCCGCCGCGCCCGGTAGAGCGGGTCGTCTCTGCGGCCACGGTGGCCGTGCAGGTTCTGCTGGACCCGGCGTCGGCAGCGGTCCAAGGCGTCGCCAGCCAGGCGGACCACGTGGAACGGGTCCATCACGGCCACGGCGTCGGGGAGTTCCTCGGTGGTGGCTGACTTGAAGCCGGTGAACCCGTCCATCGCGACCACCTCCACGCGGTCGCGCCAGGGCTTGGGCCGGTTGGTGAGCCACGTCTTGAACGCCTGCTTCGAGCGGCCCTCGACCATGTCCAACAAGCGTGCCGGCCCCGTGCCGTCACGGATCGGAGTGAGGTCGATGATCACCGTCACGTACCTGTCGCCACGCCTGGTGTGACGCCACACGTGCTCATCGACGCCGAGGACCCGGACGCCGTCGAAGCGGTGTGGGTCGTCAATCAGTACGCGTCTGCCTTCGGCCAGGACGGCGTCGTTCGCGGTGCTCCACGCGACCCCGAGTCCTTCTGCGACCCGGGCCACGGTGAGGTGCTGGACCACGATCGCTTCGAGTGCCCACCGCAGCCCGCGACGTGACAGCTTGGCCCGGGGTTCGGCTGCCCGGGTGGTGTCTTGGCGCCACACGTGCCCACAGTCGGTGCACCGGTAACGACGGATGGTCACGACCAGGGTCGTGGGTCGCCAGCCGAGCGGCTCGTGGGCCAGTTGCCGGGTCACGGTGTCACGTGGGTTGCCTTCGCAGCCGCACCGTCGGCACCACTGATCGGGGTCGGCGACGCGGCAGGCCAGCACGGCACGATCGGGTTCCAGGTGCTGCCCGGTCACGACGAGACCGAGGTCGTTGATCCGGGCGAAGGTGGTCAGATCGGGGCTGTCGAACGCGGGGATGCGTCGGCTGGGGGTAGCGTTGGGCACGTCGAGGTCTTCCAGATGGTGAGCGTCAGAACTTCCATCTTCGGGAGACCTCGACGTCTATCCCGGGACCGCCACGCCAACGCCAACTACACCGTCATCTGCGTTGAGCCGGTTACAACACGCTCTCTGAACGCGGACGGAGCAAGCTGACCCACGTGCTGCGCACCGACGATCCCACCG
>JAZQNT010000269.1:0-2895 GCA_045627505.1 Nocardioides sp. | reverse complement strand
CATCCGCTGCAGCTGCCCACCGGAGAACTGGAAGGGGTAGTCGCCCAGCCGTTGCCTGAGCCCGCCCAGGCCGACGTCGGTGAGCAGCTCGTGCAGCCGCTCGTCGTCGACCTGTCCCCCGGTGAGCCGACGCAGCTGGGCCGCGACCGGCGTCACCGGGGACAGGGACGTCATGGGACGCTGCGGGACCAGGCCGATGGTGCCTCCGCGCAGGGCGCGCAGCCCCTTCTCGGACATCGACGCGAGGTCCTGCCCGGCGAACTCCAGCCGGTCGGCGCGCATCGTCGTCCCGCGCGGCAGGAGCCGCATCAGCGCGGTGACGAGGCTGCTCTTTCCCGAACCTGACTCACCCACGAGGCCGAAGACCTCGCCGCGTTCCACGTGGAACGAGACCCCGCGCACGGCGGGGACGGGGCCCCGGGCGGTGCGGTAGGTGACGTCGAGGCCGCTCACCTCGAGCAGCGGGCTGCCCGGGGTGGTCTCGACGGGGGTGCCGGTGGCCGGCTGGCGCTCGACGGTGCGTCCCATGACTGACCTCAGCCCAGGCGCTTCAGCGAGGCCGCGTCCAGACGTCCCAGCGCGAGCCTGTCCGCGTCGAGCTGGCTGACGTCGTCACGCTGGGCGACGATCGTGGTCGGGTAGACCGGCGGGATCGCGATCGCGTCCTCGGCGAGGATGCGGTTGACCTGGCGGGTCAGCTCGGCGCGCTCGGCGTCGTCGGTGGTGGCCCAGGCCTTGCCCATCAGCGCGTCCGCCTCGGCGTTCTTGTAGCCGAAGTTGAGCGTGTTGGTCGAGGCGTACGAGGTGAACAGCGGGAACGAGGAGTCACCCGCGCTGACGCCGGTGACGAAGGTGGTCATCGACAGCTCGTAGTCGCCCTTGACCCAGTTGGCTGCCCAGGTGCCGGCGTCGGTGGAGTTGATGGTGGCCTCGATGCCGGCCTTCTTCCAGCCCTGGGCGAGGGTCTCGGCCATCTTCACCGTCGCCTCGGAGGAGTTGGAGATCGACAGCGTGAACTTCAGACCCTTGGCGTAGCCGGCCTCGGCCAGCAGCTCCTTGGCCTTGGCGACGTCCGGGGTCTTCGGGTACAGCTCGAGGTCGGCGTCGTGCGCGTCCAGCGCCGGTCCGGCCGGGCCCTGGGCGGGCTTGGCGGTGCCGCCGTACACCAGCTCGGAGACGCCCTCGCGGTCCATGGCGAAGGCGAGCGCCTGGCGCACCTTGACGTCCTTGAACGGGGCCTTGGTGGCGTTGAAGAAGGTGAGCACCGAGGTCGGGGAGTCGACGACCTGGACGTCGAGGTCCTTGTCCTTCTCCAACTGGCCGACGTTGCTGGCCGGGACGTCGGTCATCACGTCGATCTTGCCCTCGCGCAGGTTGACCAGGCGGGTGCCGGCGTTGGGGATCGCACGGAACTCGAGAGTTTCGGGGCCCTCGTACTCCTCGCGGTACTCGGCGTTGCGGGTCAGGGTGACCGACTGGCCCTGGGTGACCTTGCCGAGCACGAACGGACCGGTGCCGATCGTGGTGTCGTTCTTGTCGAGGGTGTCCCGGTGGATGATCGGCAGGTTCTCCAGGTGCGAGCGGAGGATGCCGTACGGGGTGGACAGGTGGATCTCGACCGTGTGGTCGCCCGTGGCCTTCGCCTCCTTCACGAAGTATGCGAAGTAGCTGGTCCAGTCGGTGTACGCCGTGGGGTCGGCGACGTGGTTGATCACCGCAGCGACGTGCTCGGCGGTCAGCGGGTCACCGTTGGAGAAGGTGATGTCCTCGGCCAGCGGGATGGTCCAGGTCAGCCCGTCGGAGGAGATCTTCGGCTCGGCGGCGGCCAGCGACGGGGCGGACTTCCCGTCCTCCCCGACCTCGTACAGGGTGTCGGTGATCGGGTCGGTGACCCAGGCCAGCGAGCTGGTGGTGGCGACGAGCGGGTTGACGTAGTCGGACAGCGACGGCATGCCCACGACGACGGTGCCACCGGCGACCGGGTCACCTGCGGCCCCGTCGGAGTCGGAGCCGGAGCCACAGGCCGTGGCGAGCAAGGCCATCGCGGCGATGCCGGCACCGGCGACGAGACGCCGCGGAACCGAGGGGACGGACAGTGCCTTCATGGGATCTCCTGGTGTGCTGGTGTGCTGGTGTGCGGGTGTGCGGGTGGGGTCGTGGGGTGCGGACCCGGGGGGTGCGTGGGAGGTGGTGACCGGCCGGGGGATGACGGACCAGTCGATGGCGGGCCGCGCGGGGGCCGGCAGGAAGACCTCGTCAGCGGCCCTGGACCAGGCGTTCGACCTCGTCACCGAGGAGGTTCACGCCGATGGTGACCAGCAGGATCGCGACGCCCGGCAGCACCGAGAGCCACCAGCCGCCGATCATCAGCGAGCTGGTCGCGTCCGAGAGGAGGTTGCCGAGGCTGGCCTGGGGCGGCTGCATGCCGAGGCCGAGGAAGCTGAGCGCGCTCTCGGCGAAGACCGCCACGCCCACCCACAGGAATCCCTGGACGAGCACCGGCGGGATCACGTTGGGCAGCAGCTCGCCGAAGTGACCATATACATACTATATGGATGGAGTAGCCACTCTTTCTGCTCAGTTTAATCCAGTGTATAACAGCTTTATTTCATCTGTATTTACAATATGGCCTGCTTAGACTCTATATGAATTGGTATTATTATTCAGTAATAATATCTGTTTGGTAATAAGCAGAACTATACCGGTTTCAATATATTTACACTCACTGTTATTAGTATTATAGCTATAGAAGTATATCAACAGCTGCTGAAAGACTATGCAGTTATTATACCTTATATTCAGTATTCAACTCTCAAGAGATGATAAGCTGCAAAGTGGGAATATTTTAATACTATTCAACCAAGAAGTAATAGAATGGATAATAGCAATTTAACT
>JAZQNT010000268.1:0-1944 GCA_045627505.1 Nocardioides sp. | reverse complement strand
GGAGGCGATCCAGGGTGACACCACTAGTGCGGTGGGTGCGATCGGTGAGATCGAGACCATCATCCGTTCGATCAATGACTACCAGTTGACGATCGCTTCGGCGGTGGAGGAGCAGACCGCGACGACCAACGAGATGAGTCGTAACGTGGCGGAGGCCTCGCAGGGCACGAGCCAGATCGCGGAGAACATCGTCGGCGTCTCCCATGCCGCAGAGAGCACCAGCGAAGGGGTCGCCCAGACCGAAGCCGCTGCTCAGGATCTCACCCGCATGTCGGCAGACCTGCAGGAGCAGATCGGCCACTTCACCCGCTGATGAATGAATGACACTTCTGGGCTCGGTCCCGGTCCCGGGCGTCATCACGACGTCCGGGCCCAGGCCCGCCCAGCACTCGACAGGACGCTGAGGACACCGTTGTCCCTCTCTCGGGCGGACGCCGTCGAGTGTGATTCCCGCCTACCGCAGACCTCTTGCCCTGGGTACGCGGACAGCGGGAGTACCACCACCAACGTCACCTCGAGGGGACACATCTGATGAGCCAACACCCCAGCGCAGAACACCGATCGTTCGTCCAACGGTTCCTGCGCGACCGCAGCGTCGGCATGAAGACGATCGCCGCCATGAGCATGGCGGGCCTCGTCGCGTTGGTGGTGGGGTCCGTGGGGATATACAACCTCACCCAGATGAATCACGACGCCGAGGACCTCTACTCCACGAACGTCCAGGGCGTCATCCACGTTGCCGAGATGCGGGCCCACCTCGACGGCATGCAGATGGCGTCGCGCGACATGCTCATCCAGTCCAAGAAGAGCGAGAAGAAGGCGGCGCGCGCCGACCTCGAGGGCCACTACGGCGCTCTGGTCGCCGCCGCCCAGGGCTTCAACCCTGAGACTCTGGACGAGAAGACCGTCGCGTCGCTCCGGCGGCAGGGTCAGGCGCTCACGGAGTACTACGAACTGCTCAGCACAGAGGGCTTCGAGCACGCGCTCGCCGGCGACGCGAAGTCATGGAGGCGGCTCAATTCTGGCCAAGGTGCCGAGTTGATGGACACCATCGAGGGCAGCCTCGATGGTCTGCGCAACGTTGAACTCGAGCGGGCCCAGGCGGCAGTCCAGGGCATCACCGACCAGTACCACGCCACTCGGTGGATCACGCTTTTCGTCCTCCTGGGAGGTCTCGCCCTCTCCGCCAGCCTGTCCGTCTGGACTGCGGTCGCCCTGTCCCGCAACATCGCCCGGGTGCGCAACGTGGTTGCCGGTCTGGCCGAGGGTGATTTCACCCGTCGTGCCGAAGTCTTCAACCGGGACGAGGTGGGCCTGATGGCCGACGACCTGGATCGCGCCACCGAGAGGCTGCGCGAACTCATGGCGGGCGTTGTCGACACCACCGACTCGGTCGCCACCTCCTCCGTCGAGCTCGAGGCCGGCATCCAGCGGATGTATGACTCCGCCGGCGGCACGTCCGGCAGGGCTGCTGCCGCCGGTACCGCTGCGGAGGAGGTCAGTCGGAACGTGCAGACGCTGGCTGCGGGTTCGGAGCAGATGACGGCGTCGATCCGCGAGATTGCGCACTCGGCGAACGAGGCGGCTCGGGTGGCCTCGGACGCGGTGCGTTCGGTGGAGAGCACCAGTCGGACGATCTCGCAGCTGGGTGAGTCGAGCCAGGAGATCGGGAACGTGGTGAAGGTGATCACCTCGATCGCGGAGCAGACGAACCTGTTGGCGCTGAACGCGACGATCGAGGCGGCTCGTGCTGGTGAGGCCGGTAAGGGCTTCGCGGTGGTGGCCAACGAGGTCAAGGAGCTTGCGCAGGAGACGGCTCGTGCGACGGAGGACATTGCTCGTCGGGTGGAGGCGATCCAGGGTGACACCACTAGTGCGGTGGGTGCGATCGGTGAGATCGAGACCATCATCCGTTCGATCAATGACTACCAGTTGACGATCGCT
>JAZQNT010000267.1:0-4052 GCA_045627505.1 Nocardioides sp. | reverse complement strand
CTCCAGCCGGACGGAAGAAAGCCCGATGGGATTCGGGCGATAGGGAGAACGCGTGGCAAAAACGCCCATCCGCCGGTTTCCGCCGAGGCGCGGCGGGCGCACGGTCGGTGCCGGCTTCCGCGACGAGGTGCTGCCCCGCCTGGCCGCCACCTGTGGTCTGCTGGTGGTCGACGAGGCGCACTGCACCCCCGACTGGGGCCACGACTTCCGTCCCGACTACCGGCGCATCCGCACCCTGCTCGACGAGCTGCCCGCCGGGATCCCGGTGCTGGCCACCACCGCCACCGCCAACGCCCGGGTCACCGGCGACGTCGCGGAGCAGCTCAGCGGGTCCCGCTCGCTCGACCCCTCCGCTCCTGACTCCGTGCTGGTGCTGCGCGGCACCCTGGACCGGGAGTCGCTGCGCCTGGGCGTGCAGAAGCTGCGCACCACCGAGGAGCGGCTGGCCTGGCTGGCGCAGTTCGTGGCCGCCCAGCCCGGCTCGGGCATCATCTACTGCCTCACCGTGGCCGCCACCCAGGAGGTCTCGGCCTACCTGCGCGATCGCGGTCTGGACGTGCGCCCGTACTCCGGCCAGACCGAGGCGGAGGAGCGGCACCGGTTGGAGGCCGCGCTGGTGGCCGGTGAGGTGAAGGCGCTGGTCGCCACCTCGGCGCTGGGCATGGGCTTCGACGCCACCCTCTCCTTCGTGGTCAACCTGGGGGCACCGTCCTCCCCGGTGGCCTACTACCAGCAGGTGGGTCGTGCCGGCCGTGGCACCGATGACGCGACGGTGGTGCTGCTGCCCCAGCCGGAGGACCGCGACATCTGGGCCTACTTCGCCTCCCTCGCCTTCCCGCCCGAGCACGTGGTGCGCCAGACCCTGGAGGTGCTCGCCGACCGGGGCACGATGAGCACCGCGGGCCTGGAGACCTACGTCGAGCTGTCGCGCAACCGGCTCGAGACCATGCTCAAGGTGCTGGACGTGGACGGCGCCGTGAAGCGGGTGCGCGGTGGCTGGGAAGCCACCGGGCAGCCCTGGTCCTACGACGCCGAGCGCTACGCCCGGGTCACCGCGGCCCGCCAGCGGGAGCAGGCCGCGATGCTGGGCTACCTCGACACCGCCGTCTGCCGCATGCGCTACCTGCGCGAGCAGCTCGACGACGACACCGCCGTCGACTGCGGACGCTGCGACAACTGCGGCGGCCTGACCCTCTCGGCGCAGGTCTCCGAGGAGGCGGTGGAGGCCGCGCACGCGCGCTTGGCTCGTCCGGGCGTCGTGGTCGAACCCCGCAAGATGTGGCCCACCGCGTTGGCCAACATGGGCATCGACCTCAAGGGCAAGATCAAGGGGGTCGCCGAGGAGGGTCGCGCGGTGGCCCGGATGACCGACCTGGGCCATGGCCAGGCGGTGCGCGAGCTGTTCCGCGAGACCACCCCCGACGGCCCGGTCCCGGTGCCGCTGGTGCAGGCGATGGTGCAGGTGCTGCAGGACTGGCGCCCGCAGGTTGACTGCATCGTGGTGGTGGAGTCGGTTCACCGCGGCCAGCTCACCCAGGACCTCGCCTCGGGTCTCTCGCGCTACCTGCGGATCCCGGTGGTCGGCGCGTTCGCGCTGGTCGACCCCGACGTCCCTCCGCGCGCCGGCGCCACCAACTCCGCCCAGCGGGTGGCTGCGATCCGTCGTCGCTCCCGCCTCATCGTCGACCAGGGCGACCTGGCCGGACGCCGGGTCCTGCTCGTGGACGACCAGGTGAACACGGGGTGGACCCTCACCCTCGCCGCGGAGCAGATCCGGGAGGCGGGGGCGGAGGCGGTGCTGCCGCTGGTGCTGGCCGTCCAGGCCTGACGTCGAACTCCGGCCCAGGCGGACCTCCGGGGATGAGGTGCTTCTTCGGGAAGAACCGCAGCGCGATGCGGTACTGGTGAAGGAGCTGGTGGTAGTTCTCCACGCTTTCAGGTCTGAGCAACTCGGGACGATCGGCGATCTCCCGGTCGATCCGCTCCACTACCGGAGTCAGGTTCTGCCTGAGTTGCGGGTCCACCACCATCGTGGCGTCGCCGGTGTGCAGCACCAGCCACCACCGTGGCGTCGACTTCTTCCGCTTGTGGTTCCTGTCAGCCTCCACTTTCCGGATCTCGGCCCACGCGATGGCCTTCACAGGCTTGCCCCACCGGAACTCGACGAGGAGATCCGCCGAGTAGGCATAGGAGACTCGGAGGGATCGCACGAAGAAGAAGGCGAAGAGCGGTGCCAGGAACAGAGGGGCCGACGGGCTCGACACCCGCCCGCTGCCCTCGGCGGGGCCACTCGAGATGAGCCAGGGGATGAAGTTCAGGTGGGGGTACGTCGCGCAGATTCCGAAGTAGAAGAAAGCGCAGATAGCGGCCGCCATGAGTCCCAGCGTGAGGCGCTGGACACCGGGGCAGGGCAGTGGCGTCACCGGTGGCAGGTCGTCGAGTGGCGCCGCTGCTGTGGCGGACGAGGATGATCCCGAGGTCGTCATGCTGTGAACGTAGGGAGGCGAGGGCCGCCTTCGCAGGCGTCATCCACAGGATCCGCGTGTCGGTCGACCAGGAAATATAGAGTGCGGTGCATGACTGAGACCGCACCCGCGCCCGACCTCATCGCCACCGCCAGCATCGTCATCGACGCCCCGGCCTCGGTGGTGTTCGCGATCCTCGCCGACCCGCGCCAGCACGGCCGGATCGACGGCTCCGGGACCGTCCAGACCGTCGCCACCGGGCCGGAGCGCCTGTCGTTGGGCGCGCAGTTCGGGATGCAGATGAAGCGCGGCCTCGGCTACACCTCCACCAACACCGTGCACGAGTTCGAGGAGGACGCCCTGATCGCCTGGGGCAACCGCGGACAGCACCGCTGGCGCTACGAGATCGTCCCCGAGGGCGACAAGGTGCGGGTCACCGAGAGCTGGGACGGCACGCAGTACACCGGCTTCCCCAAGTTCGTCTTCTCGTTGATGGGGCTGAAGGGCACCCAGAAGTCGATCGAGGAGACCCTGGTGAAGCTCAAGGCAGCTGCGGAGGCGGACGCCCAGGCGTGACCGCGTCGTGAGCTGGTTCCGGGGGATCCCCGAGCAGGACCCCTACGTCGACTTCTCGACCATGACGCGGGCCCGGGCGAAGGCCTACCTGGGACGGTTCGTCGAGGAGATGGACGCCTGCCACGACCGGTTGGTCGCGACGGCGGCTGCCACCGGTGGCCCGGGTCGGGACGAGCTGGACTTCTCCCGGGAGTCGTTGGATCCACTGTGGGAGTGGGCGGCGCCCCGGTGCGCGTGGCGGGCCGGCTACGTCCTCCCCCCGCGCGGGTCGATGGAGGTGTGGGACTTGGAGTTGGAGCCGGCGTCGGAGTTGCCGTCGTGGTTCCACCAGCCGAGCGGGATCGGGATGGACCGGCTCGATCGCGCCACGCTGTGGTTGGCCGACGGGGTGGGCCGGTACTTCGGTGAGGTGTTGCGCCGCCACGTCGAGGGAGTGAGGTGGGGCACCGGGTCGACCCGTCCGCGGAACAATTGGCTGGCCAACATGCCGGTCCTGGTGGGGTTGTTCGACGAAATGTGCCCGGTGCTGGACGCGACGGGGCGTGCCGTCCTCGTCCTGACGGACTACCGGCCCGACCCTCCGCCGCTCACGGAGTCGTTCGACCGGTGGGCGGACGTGACGAGGCGGTCCGGAGTCTGAGGCGAAGCTGAAGCCGGCCTCTCGACCTCGGTCAGTCGCGGGCGAGCAGCCTCAGCACTCGGTCGCGCAGTGTGCCCCCGCGCTGCAGCCGGGCCGTCCACCAGTCGTCGATCCACCGGGCGAGCTGGTCCGGGTCGGTGCGTCCGGCCACCAGCAGCACCTCACGGTCCTCCCGGACTGCCCGGTCCACACCCGGCGCTCGCCTCAGCGCTCGCACCAGCGAGTCGACCCAGTGGTCGAACTCGACGCACACCTCGTCGTCGAGCACCACGTACAGCGGGTACTCGGGGTGCTCGGTCACCTCGACGTCGACCAGCTCACCGGACCTGACCAGGTCCGCCATCCACTCCCACTCCTCGCGCACGAAGCCC
>JAZQNT010000266.1:0-5570 GCA_045627505.1 Nocardioides sp. | reverse complement strand
TGCAGCTTGAGGCGGCCTGCGTGCTGTCTGACTCGGGCACGATCTCGGAGGAGTCCTCGATCCTGGGGTTCCCGGCGATCACGTTGCGGGACTCGATCGAGCGGCCCGAGGCACTGGACTCCGGTTCGATCATCATGACGGGTCTGAACGTCGATGACGTGGTGCGCGGTGTGGGGATTGCGATCGCTGATGGTCCGGTGACGTCGTCGCACCCGGCTGGGTACGAGATCAACGACACCAGCAACCGGGTGGTCCGCTTCATCTCGTCGACGGCTGGAAGGCACCACCAGTGGGCCGGCATCCGCGGCAACTGACCGAGGCGGCTGGTTCCCTCGACGGTCTGCTCCGTGCGGGTCTGGTCGCCTCGCTGGTCAACGGAGCCACAGCTCTGGCAGTTCCGTTGCTGTCCTTGCCCATCCTCCTGGGCGCCCTCGGCAATGAGCAGTACGGCTTCTGGGTCACCGTCGCGGCAGTGGCAGCGGTCCTGGGCGTTCTCGACCTGGGGGTGGGCAACGCTGCCCTCACCCAGATCGCGTCCGCCGCCGATGCGCAGGAGCGCGCCCGGGCGATCAAGGCCATGTACCTGGTGGCGGGTGGCGTGAGCGCAGCAGTGCTCTGCGCCTGGATCGTGCTCTCCGGGCTCACCAACGTGACGGACCTTTTCGGGGCCGGCGGGGTCTCGCGCGCAGGCGCGCTGGTGCACCTGGGGATCGTCTCTGCGACGCTCTCCCTCCCCGCGCTCCTCATCTACAAGGTGCAGATTGGGCTCGGCCGACAGGCGTCCGCGCACCTGACGCAGGCAACAGCCGCAGGTCTGGTCGCTGCGGGGCTCCTGGGACTCACGTTCCTGGACGCCGACTCGTTCCTGATGCTGGTCCTCGTCGCCTGCCTGCCCGCAGTGGTTGCCCTCGTGTACACCGCCAGGGTGCTCGACTTCAAGCGGGTGCGGGGGGTGTCCCTGCGCGGGACCGAGGTGTCACCGGTGAGCAGG
Organism: Nocardioides sp.; assembly: GCA_045627505.1. GTDB lineage: Bacteria > Actinomycetota > Actinomycetes > Propionibacteriales > Nocardioidaceae > Nocardioides. Next base: position 4,579 of record JAZQNT010000266.1, on the reverse strand, counting down.
CACCTGCGGATGGGCATCCCCATCTTCGCGGTCACCATCTTGATGATGCTTGCCCAGAGCTTCGACCTGCTGCTGGTGGGAAGGTCCCTCGGCTACGAGGCCGTCCCCGAGTACTCGGTCCCGTACCGGATCTTCACAGCAGTGGGCTCCGTCGCGGTCATGCTCGCGGGGCCCCTGTGGGCGCTGAACGCGACCGCGTTGTCGCGTGGCGACATCGCGTGGGTGAGGAGGAAGACGCGTTCCGTCGCCCTCGGCGTCACGGTCGGGGTGGGCCTGACGGCCATCTTCTGCCTGGTGGCCGGCGAGTGGATTCTGGGCGTGGTGCTTGCGGGGGCCGTGAGCTTCGACCTTCGGTTGTGGTCGATCATGGCGCTCACGGTCACGCTCCAGGCTGCGTCGGGGCCGTACTTCATGGTCCAGAACTCCGTGGCTGCGATGAAGATCCAGATGGTTGTCTACGGCTTCGCATGTGCCCTGCTTCCGGTGAAGTTCTTGGCGCTCAAGAGTGCCGGACTCGTGGGGTTCTCCTTTGCGCTCTTCCTGATCCAGGCGCTGTTGATCCTGCCGGCCGCCGTGTACGGGGCGAAGCGTGTCATGAGCGAACGAGAGGCGGACACGTGGCTGACCTGACCAAGTTGTTGCACATCGGCCACAGGGTGATCGGGAGTCCGGACAACACGGGACTCACGTTGACGAGCATGTTCGCGAGCTGGCCGGACTCACACCTCCTGCAGGTCTACGCACGGGGGGAGGGCGGCGGACCGACGGTGCGCGCGGGAGGGTTCGAGCTCCCGGGGCAGACGTACCCCCTGGACCACTGGGGGAGGAAGATCCTGGGGTCCAAGACCCCCAAGGGGTTTGTGGACGGGATGAACAACTCCGTCAAGCGTTCCGAGAAGCTCACCTGGAAGGCGAATCTCAAGCTCGCCGCCATCACCCTCAACGACATCGCCCCGGTCCTGCTCCCTCACAGCCTCGACAAGGTGGTGGAGGAGTTCCAGCCGGAGGTTCTGCACTCCCTCTTGGGGGGAGCGCGAGAAATGGCGGTCGTTCTGGCCGCGTCTCGTCGGTACGACCTCCCCATCCTTCCGCACTACATGGATGACTGGCCCGAGAACCTGCACAGGAACACCCCCGTCAAGCGTCTTGCCCGGGCCAAGGTCGAGGGTCTGCACGCCCGGATCCTCGAGCGTTCTCCGGTCGGCCTCGCGATCGGTGTCAAGATGGCTGAGGAGTACACCGCGCGGTACGGACGAGAGTTCCTGCACGTGGGCAACTCCGTTCCTCGGGGAGAGCTTCTCGCCGCCGCGCGGTCGGCTCCGGGCAGCGCGCGGGTACTGCGCTACGTCGGCGGGCTCCACCTTGGCAGGGACCGTGTGGTCGCGCGGATTGCCCAGGGGCTGGTCGCGGTGGGTGCCGGCGACTGGGTGATCGAGGTCGTCCGGCCGGGTCACTCGGCAGCCGCGGCTGCGCGTCTGGCGCAGGACCACCCGAACGTGCGAGACGCCGGGGAGGTCGCTCCGGACGCCGTGCCTTCCGTGCTGGCGACGTCGGGCTGCCTGCTCTTCATCGAGAGTGAGGATCCGGGCGTCGTGCCCTTCACCCGCTACTCGGTCTCCACCAAGGTGCCTGAGTACATCGCAAGTGGACGTCCCGTGCTGTGCGTCGGACCCGAGGACCAGGGAAGCGTCGATGCGTTCATCCGACACGCACATGCACTTGCAGTGAGCGCGGAGGCGGATGACTGGACGAAAGTGGGGGACTTCCTGGCCGGCCTGGGGGAAGCTCGTCCGTCCGCGCGGACGAACGTGGAGGCCCTCGCCGACGAATTCTCCCGGGAGGCGACGCAAGAACGACTGGCCATGGCTGCCAGGAAGGCGAGGGATCTGTGGTGAAGGTGCTCTACCTGGGATTCGTGACGCCCGAGGACGTCTTCCAGCGTCTCCTGGCCCAGGACGTGCGGCTGGCCGTGCAGACCCAGCGATTCGGCTGGAGCTTCATCCGAGCGTTGCAGTCGGGTGGCGCGGAGGTCGACGTCGTCTCGGTCGCTCCTGCCTCGGACTTCCCCAAGAACCGTCAGATCCTCTTCAGGAGGAGTGACTTCCTCGAGGGTGGCGTCCGCGGATCCGTCGCCGGATTCGTCAACGTGGTCGGGGTCAAGCACTTCACACGGCACCGTTCGATGGCACGCGAGGTGTTCAGGCGCCACCGGCAGGGAGGTGGAGCTGCTCCGGACCTCGTGATCGTCCACGGCGTCAACTCGGCGGTGCTCTCGCTCGGCCTCAAGGTTGCGGAGGAGTTGCAGGTACCGAGCGTCGTGCTCCTGACCGACCCACCGCACCTGGCCACCGGTCTCGACTTCGTGCCGAAGTCCCTCCCGCGCCGGATCGACTTCAGGAACGTCACCGCCCACCTGGGCGAGTACTCGGCGAGCATCTCCCTCACTGAGCAGCTGGCGTCGACCTTCCTCCCCGCCCGGCCAACGCTCGTGCTGGAGGGAATTGCGGAGTCCGTGCGCGGCGCGGGCCCCGTCGCGAGCCGGCCCGAGGCCGCTGTCGACGGTCCCGATGTCCTTTATGCCGGTCAGATCAAGGCGGAGTACGGCCTTCCCCAGTTGCTTTCGGCGGTCCGCAGCTCCTCCGGCTCATGGAGTCTGGGCATTTGCGGTAAAGGCAGCTATCTGACGGAGGTATTGGCGGCCGCGGAGGACGACCCGCGCGTCTGCTACTTGGGGGTCCTGGGGAGGGACGAACTGCTGTCGGCCTACAGGGGCGCCAAGATTCTCGTCAACCCTCGCCCACCGCTCGACTTCACGAAGTTCTCGTTCCCGTCCAAGCTCCTCGAATACCTCTCGTACGGCTCAATGGTGGGTTCGACCGAGTTGCCGGGAATCCCCGGTGAGTACTGGTCGGTCATCCACAAGCTCCCTGCGGATCCCGAGGGCATGGCAGCGGCGCTCGACGAACTCGTGCTGGACCCCGGTCGACAGCGGGAATCGTCTGAACGCGCTGCCGAGCTCCGGGAGTTCCTGCGACAGAAGGGGATCAAAGCCCAGGGGGAGCGGATCGTCGAGTTCCTGACGGGCTTGTTGGCGACGTCGTCAATCGCGAGGGGCGGCGCGTGATGGGCCAGTGGTCCTCCGGGTCACGCCTGGGCCGCATTTCGAGGATGTCCGTTCTTCCGTTGCCGACGGTTCGGCGGGCTCCCGCTGTTCCGTCCCGCGGGGCGCCAGCACGCTGAAGGTGCTCATCAGACCCAAAATTCCCCACGCGGCCGCGGACGAGAACCAGTACCCGCTGAGGAGGACGGGGGCGAGCATCGCCGTGCCGGCGAGGACGCGGTAGGAGATCCCGCTGGTGTCTTCGTGCGTGGCCCGCACCGATGCCAGGACGACCCCTCCCCAGAGCACCAGACCCACGAGACCGAAGTCGACCATGACGTCGAGCAGGGCATTGTGCATGGCAACGCCCCCGTTGAGCTCCATCGACGTTCCCGGGCCCTTGCCTGCGAGGGGGCTCTCGCGGATGCTCTCCAACGCCCGCGGCCACATCTCCAGTCGTCCATTGAGAGTCCCGGTCTCGCGCGCGTCCTTGGTCAACCTGCCTTCGAGGACGCGCGCCAGCAGTCCGACGGAGAGCGCCACGAACAGGACGACGGCCCCGACGGTGAACAACCTCAGGGAGAGCCTGCGCAGCACCGGAGCGAGCACCTTGGAGAGGGGAAGGAGCGCCAGCATCAGTGCGACGGCGGTCACTGCCCCCCGCGTGTCGGTGGCCCGGACTCCGAAGTGGAACAGGGCCCCGGCTCCTGCAAACGCCAGGACACGCACCAGCCACACACGTCCTCCGTGGGTGAGGACGAGGAGGAGGAAGCAGGCCACCGTCATCGCATAGGCGACGTGATTGCCGTTCAACTCTCCGTAGGTGGATCGGAACAGCACCTCCCCGGACCCGGTGGCGGTCGGCGCGCGGATCTCTGCGGGTTGGAGGTTGAGGGTCATGTACACCGTGGCGGCGACGAAGGCGCCCCCGACGATGGCGACGTGCTTGCCGGCCTCCACGCTGAGTCGGATCGCGACGAAGAGAAGAGCACCGGCGACCAGGTCCCAGTAGAGGTACCGCGCTGCGTCCGAGTCGCTGGAGAAGAAGGCCGACACCGTGATCCAGGCGACGAACACGCCGGCCGCTGCATCGAGACGCCTCAACCGACGTCCATGCAGCAGCTGCGCGGCGATGACGGCCACCGCCACCAGGGCGCCGGTTCGCGATGCATGGCCGGGCGAGACGGCCGCTGCGGCGAACACCGAAGCGATGGTGACGGCCGCGAACGGCACTCCTGCACTCCCGGACCGGGCGCTGGTCTTCATGAGGTCCTCCTCGGGTCCGGTGCTTGGGAGGGGTGGGAGTCTCCTCCGCGGAGGCACGAGGTCACCGGTCGCGCCGGGCCCGGAGGGACCGGCACGGACGAGGCATCGAGCGCTCAGTCAGCGCTGTTAATCATTCCCGCGCCCACCGTCACCCCGGTGGCCTCGTCGATCAGGATGAACGAGCCGGTGGTGCGGTTCTTGGCGTACTCGTCG
>JAZQNT010000265.1:0-7916 GCA_045627505.1 Nocardioides sp. | reverse complement strand
GGTCTGCGACGAGGAGATGAACTCGTCGATGACGGTCTGGGCGCCGTTGACGAAGTCACCGAACTGGGCCTCCCACAGGACGAGGGCGTCCGGGCGGGCGACCGAGTAGCCGTACTCGAAGCCGAGGGCGGCGTACTCGCTCAGCAGCGAGTCGTAGACGTAGAACTTGGCCTGGTCCTCGCTGAGGGTGGTCAGCGGGGTCCACTCGTCGGCGTTCTTCCGGTCGATCAGGGTGGCGAAGCGCTGCACGAAGGTGCCACGACGCGAGTCCTGACCGGCCAGACGGACCGGACGGCCCTCCATGAGCAGCGAACCGAAGGCGAGGATCTCGCCGGTTCCCCAGTCGATGGGGCCCTCGAGGATGGCCTTCGCGCGACGGTCGAGCTGCGGCTTGACCTTGGCGTGGACGGTGAAGCCCTCCGGCGGGGTCGAGTACGCGTCGGAGATGCGCTTCAGCACCACGTCGGTGGTGGCGGTGGTGGCGTCGCCGACCGACTTCTCGGGGTAGTCCGGGACGGTGGTCCACTCCGACGGCTGGGCGTTGGCCTCGCGCACCTCGGTGAAGACGCGCTCCAGCTGCTGCTGGTAGTCGCGCAGCACCTGCTCGGCCTCCTCCACGGTGATGTCACCGCGACCGATGAGGGACTCGGTGTACAGCTTGCGGACCGAGCGCTTCTGCTCGATGAGGTCGTACATGAGCGGCTGGGTGTACGACGGGTCGTCACCCTCGTTGTGGCCACGACGGCGGTAGCAGACGAGGTCGATGACGACGTCCTTGTTGAACCGCTGACGGAACTCGAACGCCAGGCGGGCCACGCGGATGCAGGCCTCCGGGTCGTCGCCGTTCACGTGGAAGATCGGGGCCTGGACCATGCGGGCCACGTCGGTGCAGTACAGCGACGAGCGCGAGGAACCGGGGGAGGTGGTGAAACCGACCTGGTTGTTCACGACGACGTGGACGGTTCCACCGGTGCGGTAGCCGCGCAGCTGCGACAGGTTGAGGGTCTCGGCCACGACGCCCTGACCAGCGAAGGCCGCGTCACCGTGGACGAGGACCGGCAGGACCGGGTAGAACTCCGAGCCACGGTCGAGGACGTCCTGCTTGGCGCGGGCGATGCCCTCCAGGACCGGGTCGACAGCCTCGAGGTGCGAGGGGTTCGCAGCCACGGAGACGTTGATCTTGTGGCCGGTGCCGGAGACGAACTCGCCCTCGGCGCCCAGGTGGTACTTGACGTCGCCCGAGCCCTGGACGGTGCGCGGGTCGATGTTGCCCTCGAACTCGCGGAAGATCTGCGAGTACGACTTGCCGACGATGTTGGCGAGCATGTTCAGGCGACCACGGTGGGCCATGCCGATCGCGACCTCGCTGAGCCCGGCCTCGGCGGCGGCCTCGCAGATCTCGTCCACGAGCGGGATGGTGGTCTCGCCACCCTCGAGGGAGAAGCGCTTCTGGCCGACGAACTTCGTCTGCAGGAAGGTCTCGAACGCCTCGGCCTGGTTCAGCTTGAGCAGGATGCGCAGCTGCTCCTCGCGCGGGGTCTTCTCCATCGGCACCTCGAGGCGCTCCTGGACCCAACGACGCTGCTCCGGGTCGGAGATGTGCATGTACTCGACACCGGTGGTGCGGCAGTACGAGTCGCGCAGGATGCCCAGCACGTCGCGCAGCTTCATGAAGCGGCGGTCCGAGGGACCGAACTTGCCCGTGGCGAACTCGCGGTCGAGGTCCCACAGGGTGAGGCCGTGCGACTCGATCTCGAGGTCGGGGTGGGTGCGCTGCTTGTACTCCAGCGGGTCGGTGTCGGCCATGAGGTGACCACGCACGCGGTAGGCGTGGATCAGCTCGAGGACGCGCGCCTGCTTGTTGATGTCTTCGTCGTGCGAGACGGCGATGTCGTTGTTCCAGCGGATCGGCTGGTACGGGATGCGCAGCGACGCGAAGATCTCGTCGTAGAAGCCGTCCTGGCCCTGCAGCAGCTGGTGCACGCGGCGGAGGAACTCGCCCGACTGCGCGCCCTGGATGACGCGGTGGTCGTAGGTCGAGGTGATCGTCATGATCTTGCTGACCGCGTTGCGGGTCAGGATGTCCTCGGAGGCACCCTGGTACTCCGGCGGGTACTCCATGGAGCCGACGCCGAAGATGGCGGCCTGGCCCTTCATGAGGCGCGGCACGGAGTGCGAGGTGCCCAGCCCGCCGACGTTGGTCAGCGAGATGGTGGTGCCGGCGTAGTCGTCCATGCCGAGCTTGTTGTCGCGGGCCTTCTTGACGATCGTCTCGTAGGCGGTCCAGAAGGCGGCGAAGTCCATGCCCTCGGTGGCCTTGATCGACGGGGCCACGAGCTGGCGGGTGCCGTCAGCCTTGACCTGGTCGATGGCGAGACCGAAGTTGACGTGCGCCGGGGTGACGAGGGTCGGCTTGCCGTTGACCTCGTCGTAGGTGTTGTTCATCGCCGGGAACTCGCGGATCGCACGGACGATCGCGTAACCGATGAGGTGGGTGAACGACACCTTGCCGCCGCGTGCGCGCTTCAGGTGGTTGTTGATGACCGTGCGGTTGTCCCACAGCAGCTTCACGGGGATGTTGCGGACCGACGTCGCGGTCGGCACGGACAGGGAGATGTCCATGTTCTTCGCGGTGGCAGCCGGGATCCCACGCAGGGTGGTGAAGGTCGGCTCCTCCTTGGCCTGGGCCACGGGGGCCGGAGCCGGGTCCTTGGCGACCGGGTTCGCGGTGCCACGAGCCGGCTCAGCAGCCGTGGCCGGCGGGCGCGGGGTGGCGACCGGGGCCGGGGCGGCGGCAGCGGGGGCTGCTGCGGCGACCGGTGCGGGGGTCGGGGACGGAGCGGACTGCTGGGCCTCCGCGGCCGGACGGCCAGCGAAATAGGCGGCCCAAGCGGGGTCGACGCTCTTCGGGTCCTTCTTGTACTGCTCGAACATCTCCTCGACGAGCCACTCGTTCGCGCCGAAGTCGGCGGAACCGTTCTGGGAGGGCTGGTCAGAGCTGGGGGACTGCGGCACGGCTTGCTTCGCCTCTTCCGGGGTTATGCGCGCTGAAAATGAAAGGGAGTCGGTGCCAAGGCTAGTCCCACCCGTCATCGATTGCAGGGGCGAGGTCGGAGTTTGGGGCACTCTGTGGCCAGACACACGTGTGGGGCGGTGGTCGACGTCACCGAGGTGCGTAACCTCGTCGGCGTGGTGACACGGTCGTGTCACGACGTGGAGGAGGAGTTCAGTGGCGCTTTCCACCAGCCGGGTCGCCTTTGTCGGCGCACTCTCGACCGTACTCCTGGGCTGTTCGCTCGGGTGCAGCGCAGAGGGGAAGCAGCAGCCCGACGCGACGGTCTCGGCGAGTCCCTCCGCGTCGGCGCCCGCGCCCGCGGCGGCCCAGGTGCGGGTCGGCAAGGTGCGCGGGTTCCTCACGGCGGCGCAGCAGCAGAAAGCGGTGTCCGACGTGGGCGCGGTGGTCGACTCGTGGATCGAGGACGCCTGGGTGGCGGGGGAGTGGCCGCGCGCTGTCGGCGACGTCTGGGGTGCCTTCACCCCGGGTGCGGCCGAGCAGGCTCGCGCCGAGCCGGAACTCACCTCGGCCGCCCACTACGCCGAGCGCGTGGACTCGGTCCGACCCACTCGTCGTGACGTGAGCGTCGACCTCTTCGCGCGGCAGGGCGTGACCCACGGTGCCACTGCCCGGGTCACGGTCAACCTCAGCGTCACGCCGATCGATCCGGCGGCCGGCGAGAAGCAGCGGATCGCGCTGCGCGGACGCCTCTTCCTCACCCCGGAGGACGGTGGCTGGAAGATCTTCGGTTACACCCTGGCGCGAGGTGGTTGGTGATGCACATCCAGAACGTCTCCCGAGCTGCGGGTGCTGAGGCACGTGGCGGTGCGACCGCTCCGTTGCGGCTGGCGCGACGTGTGACCCGTGGTGTCACGCTGCTCGCGGTGCTGGCCCTCACCGCGTTGGTCGTGCCGGAGTCGCAGCAGGCCTCGACCGAGGCGACCCTGGTGAAGGTGCAGACCGGAGGGGCCGTGGACGTGAGCCCGGACGTGATCTGGATCGCCGCGGTCGGCTCGGACGCCCGACCGTGGGAGGACATGAACAGGGCCCGCGGCGACGCGCTGCAACTGGTGGGCATCAACACCGTCACGGGCTCGGCGGTGGCCTTCGGCATCCCGCGTGACTCCTGGGTGCGGCTGCCGAACGGCCGCACCGACCGGATCAACTCGGCCCTGAGCTCCGGCGGTCCCCAGCTGATGGCGAAGGCGATGGGCAACCTGTTCGGGATCCAGCCCGACTACGTGCTCGTGACCCGGTTCGAGGGCCTCGAGGAGATGGTCGGGGAGATCGGCAGGATCCCCGTCGACAACCCGTACCCCTTCGCCGACGTGAACCTGAGGCCCGAAGGATTCGAGGCGGGCAGGATCGAGTTGGGCAAGTACGGCGCGCTGTCCTACGCCCGCATCCGCAAGGGACTCAAGGACGGCGACTTCGGTCGCTCGGCCAACCAGCAGCGGGTGATGCGTGGCATCCACGCCACGATCGTGGAGAAGCGCAAGCACGCCGGCTTCATCGAGAAGGGTGCGCTGGCCGTGCTCAAGCACACCCACACCGACGCCTCGCCGACGCAGATCTTCAAGATCGCCCAGGCGGTCGCCCAGGTGGAGGCGAAGAAGATCACCACCTGCGTGCTGCCGGGCTCGCTGGGCAATGCCGGAGCAGCCAGCGTGGTGTTCCCGGACACCGCGACCGCGCGCCGCTGGGGCAGGGCCACCGAGAAGGACGCGAGCATGAAGTCCTGCTGATCCCGCGGGACGTCGGTGGCCAGCAGGTGGGGATGCGGGCAGGGGGCCACGGTGCCGGGTGGTCCAATGCTCCGATGATCACCTTCCTCGTCGGAGCAGCACTGCTCCTGGCCGGCGTCGTCGTCGGGCTCAACTCGTCGGGCACCCGGCGCGCCCTGGTTCTCGTCCCCGCGGTCGTGATCGGCCTGCTGGTGGCCGGTTCGAGCTGCTTCGCCATCATCCAGGCCAAGAACGTAGGAGTCCTCACCTCCTTCGGGAAGCCGGTGGCGTCGCTCGACGCCGGCTTCCACTGGAAGGCGCCGTGGCAGAAGGTGACCGAGCTCGACGGCACCAAGATCACCAACAAGTACGAGGGCGAGGACGCCATCGAGGTCCGGATCGGCGACGGCACCACCGCCGGGGTCGAGACCGCGATCCGTTGGTCGATCGTGGGGGAGAAGGCCGACCAGATCTACGCCGACTACCGCAGCGACGACGTCAACGAGACCGTGCGCGAGTCGCTGGTCGAGACGGTCTACAAGAACGCGATCAACCAGGTGCTCGGCTCCTACAACCCGACCGAGGGACTCAGGGCGGTGGACCCGCAAAAGGTCACCGCGATCAGCTTCACCCCGGACCTCGACGCGCTGTCGCAGCAGGTCACCGACTCGATGCGCGAGCGCGTGGCGGAGTCCGGCGGGTACGTCCAGGTCGAGTTCGCCACCATCTCCCAGGTGCGGCTCTCGGAGACCACCCAGAAGAAGATCAACGAGTTCCAGGCCGAGATCGCCCGCACCCAGGTGGCGCTCCAGGCCGAGCAGACGAACGCGGCGCAGGCCCGCGCCAACCGGGCGCTCTCGGCGTCCATCTCCAAGGACCCCAACATCCTCGTCTCCCGCTGCTTCGACACCTTCGACAAGATGGTCGAGGCCGGTCGTGACGTGCCCGCCGGCGGCATCAACTGCTGGCCCGGCGAGAAGGCAAACCTGATCCTGCAGGGCGGTCGCTGAGCCTGACGGACCGTCCACGAGCCACACAGGGCCCGGTCGCGTGCAGCGCGGCCCGGCCCTGCTCTTCGAGCTCCTCGGTCCACCGCAGCAGCCCGCCCAGGACGGCGAGCGCAAAGTACCTCGGCACGGAGCCGGTGGCGCCGAGTCGTGCACGATCGAAGCATGCACGTCGAATGCGTGGGCGACAGAGGCGTCGTGCAGCGCGATCCCGGTGGGATGTGGCGTCGGTCGGGCGGAGGCTTCCGACCGCGGACGCACGAAGGGCCGGTCCACCAGGACCGGCCCTTCGCTGTGTTGCTGGCACCCCCGGCAGGATTCGAACCTGCGCTCCCGCCTCCGGAGGGCGGTGCTCTATCCCCTGAGCTACGGGGGCGAGTGCGAAGCAGACACTACCGCTGATCGGGCGGTGGAGTGAAACCACCCCGCCGGGCGAGTCGCGCGTGACGGGCGAGCGTGGCCTCCGGCGCCGTCTGTCAGAGCCGCTGAGCAGGGGGAAGGGGCCGAGGGTTGCAGCGGCGCGGGGGAGAGTGCTGACGGAGTCTGTCGCGCACGGACTGAAACGGATGTCAGAGGCCGGACAGTGCGCGGATAGGCTGGGAGGGTGACCCCCGAGCATCTCTCCAGCCTGATCGTCGACGTCCTCAATGCCCTCGCGGCCGACGGAGCACTCACCCTGCCCGACGGCGTCCCCACCGAGGTGACGGTGGAGCGACCCAGGCAGAAGGGTCACGGTGACTACGCCACCAACGTCGCCCTGCAGCTGGCCAAGAAGGCCGGGACCAACCCCCGTGCCCTCGCCGAGCTGGTGAAGGCCGGTCTCGAGGCCGCCGACGGCGTCTCGGCCGTCGAGATCGCCGGCCCGGGGTTCCTCAACATCTCGGTGGACGCAGGTGCGCAGGGCAAGGTCGCCGACGAGATCGTCGCCGCCGCCGAGGCCTACGGCCGCAACACCGCGCTGGCGGGCGAGAAGATCAACGTCGAGTTCATCTCCGCCAACCCCACCGGGCCGCTGCACCTGGGGCACACCCGCTGGGCCGCCGTCGGTGACGCGCTGGCTCGCGTCCTCGACGCCGCCGGCGCCGAGGTGGACCGCGAGTTCTACATCAACGACCGCGGCAACCAGATGAACCTCTTCGGTGCCTCGATCCTGGCCGTCGCGCTGGGTCAGCCGGTCCCCGAGGGTGGCTACCAGGGCGGCTACGTCAAGGGTCTGGCCGACCAGGTGCTCGCCGAGAACCCCGGGATCCTGGACCTGCCCGAGGCCGAGCGGCTGATCGCCTTCCGTGAGGCGGGCTACGCGATCCAGCTGACCGAGCAGCAGCGTCAGCTCCAGGTCTTCCACACCACGTTCGACACCTGGTTCTCCGAGCGCCAGCTGCACGAGGACTCCTCGGTCGCCGACACGCTGCTCTCGCTCAGGGAGCAGGGCCACATCTTCGAGGCCGACGGCGCCGTGTGGATGCGCACCACCACCTACGGTGACGACAAGGACCGCGTCCTCATCCGCTCCAACGGTGAGCTGACCTACTTCGCCTCGGACACCGCCTACTACCTCAACAAGCGTGCGCGCGGCTACGACCGCTGCGTCTACCTGTTGGGCGCCGACCACCACGGCTACGTGGGTCGCCTCAAGGCGATGGCTGCCTGCGCCGGCGACGACCCCGAGAAGAACATCGAGGTCCTCATCGGTCAGCTGGTGAAGATCATGAAGGACGGCGAGGAGATGAAGCTCTCCAAGCGCGCCGGCACGATCGTCACGCTGCAGGAGCTCACCGACGAGATCGGTGTCGACGCGCTGCGCTACACCCTGGCCCGCTACCCGGCCGACTCCCCGTTGACCCTCGACGTCGCCCAGATCACCAAGCAGTCGAGCGACAACCCGGTCTTCTACGTCCAGTACGCGCACGCCCGGGTCTCCTCCATCCTGCGCAACGCCGCCGACCTGGGCCTCGCCCCGGCCTCGCACCCCGAGCTGCTGGTGCACGAGAAGGAGGGCGAGCTCCTGCGCGCCCTGGCCGACTTCCCGGGTGTGGTCGCCACTGCAGCCGAGCTGCGTGAACCGCACCGCGTGGCCCGCTACCTCGAAGTCGGAGGCCAAGCGGTCTTAGGAAGACAATAGAGAGGGAC
>JAZQNT010000264.1:0-2799 GCA_045627505.1 Nocardioides sp. | reverse complement strand
CCCCCTGCGCCTCGGCGGCCCCGCGCTCGAGGGTCACTGCCCCCGCGCCAACAGCCTCGTCGAAGGCTGCGAGGGCCGCGTCCGCGTCCGGATGGCCGCCGTCGCCGTAGGCCTCGACCGCCGCAGCCGACACGTCGGTGCGCACGAGCACCACCGGGCCGGCCACCAGGCCGGGGACCACGGGGGTGCCACGCAGGTGCGCCGGCGAGGAGTCGTGGGAAGGGGTGGCGCTGGAGGACGCGGGCGTGCTGCTCATGCGGCCACGTTAGCCAATCGAGCCTTGACAAGCAACGCCATTCGGGCATAAAACAACAGGTACACAGTAAAACGGGCATCGTCAAAACGGGCATCGCATGATCGGACTTCGATCGGCAGCACGCCCGCGCACCCCCACGAGCGAGAACCGGGCCACCACCCGAACTCGCCCCACCCCGGAAGGACTCGCCGGTGTACGCAGCAGAACGCCAGCAGGCCATGGCTCACCTGATCACGGCCGAACGTCGGGTCTCCGTCGCCCGCCTCGCCGAGGACTTCGACGTCACCACCGAGACGGTTCGTCGCGACCTCTCCGTGCTGGAACGGCGCGGGCTGGTCCGACGTGTGCACGGCGGAGCCGTCCCGGCGGAAGTCCTCGCCCCCACCGAGTCCGGCCTCGGCGAACGCGACCTGCGCAACCCCGAGTCGAAGGAACTGATCGCCGCGGCCGCGCTGGCGTTGCTGCCTGCCCCGGGCTCCACGGTCCTGCTGGACGCGGGATCCACCACGGCCCGCCTGGTCGCCGCACTCCCCCACGACCACCAGCTGACCGTCGTCACCCACTCGGTCCCCCTGGCCGCCCGTCTGGCCGGCCACCCCAACGTCGAGCTGGTGCTGCTGCCCGGACGGGTACGCCCCACCACCCAGGCCGCGGTCGGCGCCGACACCGTGGCGGCGCTCTCGGAACTGCGGGTCGACGTCGCCTTCGTCGGCGCGAACGGCGTGAGCAGCGTCTTCGGCCTCAGCACGCCAGACCGGGACGAGGCCGCCACCAAACGGGCACTCGTCGCAGCGGGGCGACGCACCGTCGCCCTCGTGGACTCCAGCAAGCTCGGACTGGAGTCGACCCACCGTTTCGCCCGCCTGACCGACGTCGACGTCCTGGTGACCGACCGGGGCATCGACGCCGACGACCGCAGCGAACTCGAGCGTCACGGCCTGGAGGTGGTCGTCGCATGATCCTCACCCTGACTCCCAACCCGAGCATCGACCGCACGGTCGCGCTCGCCTCCCCCCTGGCCCGTGGCGGCGTCCAGAGCGTCACCGACGTGCTGGACCAGCCCGGCGGCAAGGGGGTGAACATCTCCCGCGCAGCCGTCCAGGCAGACGTCGGGACCATCGCGGTGCTGCCCGCGCGCGACGACGACCCGCTCGTGCACGACCTCCGGGGCGGTGGGGTCACCGTCGTCACCTCGGAGCCGGCTGGCGCGATCCGGATGAACATCACCGTCACCGAACCCGACGGGACCACCACCAAGCTCAACGCCCCGGGCGCCACCATGGGCCCTGCACAGGTGGCCGCCCTGACCGCGGCGGTGGTCGAGCAGGCCGAGGCCGCGACCTGGGTGGTGCTGGCCGGGTCCCTGCCTCCGGGCGCTCCCACCTCCTTCTACGCCGACCTGTGCCGCGCCCTGCGGGACACCGGGGCGCGCGTCGCCGTCGACACGTCCGGCGCCCCCCTGGCCGCACTGGTCGATGCCCTGGGCGAGGCCCGCCCCGACCTGATGAAGCCCAACGGCGAGGAGCTCGCCTCCCTGACCGGGGACGACCCCGACGTGCTCGAGGCCGACCCGGTCGCGGCAGCAGCGGCAGCGCACGTCCTCGTGGGTCGCGGCGCCCGTGCCGTGCTCGCCTCCCTCGGCGGCAACGGCGCCGTGTTGGTCAACGCCGACGGCGCCTGGCACGCCTCTCCCCCGCCCACCACGGTCGTCTCGACCGTCGGCGCCGGGGACTCCTCCCTGTTCGGCCACCTGCTGGCCGACCTCCATGGCCTCGACGCCCCCGGGCGTCTGGCCATGTCCGTCGCCTACGGGAGCGCCGCAGCGGCGCTGCCCGGCACCACAGTTCCCACCCCCACCCAGGTCCGTCAGGACCTGGTCACCGTCACCGCCCTCGGAGGTTGGCATGCATGACCTGATCACGCCGGACCTGGTCCGGCTCGACGCCCATTGGGGCGCCGACAAGCACGACGTGATCCGGGGCCTCGCGGCCCTGGCCGCCGAGTCCGGCCGCGCCAGCGACCCGGAACAGGTGGTCACCGACGCCCTCGCCCGCGAGGAGACCTCGGCGACCGGGCTTCCGGGCGGGTTCGCGATCCCCCACTGCCGCACCGCGGGCGTCGAGGTCCCCACCCTCGCCTTCGCCCGCCTCGCCCCGGCCGTCGACTTCGGGGCCAAGGACGGCCCCGCCGACCTGGCCTTCCTGATCCTGGCCCCCGCCGACGGCGACGCCACCCACCTGCAGCTGCTGACCAAGCTGGCCCGCGCCCTGGTCAGGCCTGAGTTCACCGCCGCACTGCGCGATGCCGCCGACGCTCCGGCCGTGGTGGCCCTGGTGAACGAGGCCCTGGGCACCAGCGCACCTGCCACCCCGGCCGACCCCGGCCCGGGTTCCGCGGTTATTTGTATTTTTATGCTATTATATTATTGGGTTATATTATGATATACAGACGAGGTAATCGCTTTGAAAATGATCAGAGCCGTTGGGCTTTCACATGATTATAAAATAAGAGACGATGAAGGTAACGAGATCGGTGTCAAGCAT
>JAZQNT010000263.1:0-3622 GCA_045627505.1 Nocardioides sp. | reverse complement strand
GGTCAACAAGGGGTTGGAGGTGATCGAGGCGCACCTGCTCTTCGACGTGCCCTTCGACCGGATCGAGGTGACCGTGCACCCCACCAGCGTGGTCCACTCCATGGTCGAGTTCACCGACGGCTCCACCATCGCCCAGGCCTCACCGCCCACCATGCACATCCCGATCGCGCTCGGCATGGCGTGGCCCGAGCGGGTGCCGCGCGCGGCAGCTCCGGTGGACTGGACGCAGGCCCACACCTGGCAGTTCTTCCCGCTGGACGACGAGGCGTTCCCGGCCGTGCGTCTGGCCCGGGAGGCCGGTGCCAGGGGCCGGACCGCCCCCGCGGTCTACAACGCCGCCAACGAGGTGGCCGTCCAGGCGTTCCGGGACGGGGTGATCGGCTTCGTCGACATCCTGCGTGTGGTCGAGGACACACTCACCACGCACGACGTAGACTCAAGCGGGCAGCCGATGGAGGTCGAGGACGTCCTGGCTGCTGATTCTTGGGCCCGGGGCGAGGCGACCAGCCGCGTCGAGGCCCTGGCCGACGCAGGAAACCGGGAGACCCGACAGCGATGACCGTACTGCTCTACACCTTGGGTGTGATCGGCTTCTTCCTTGCGCTGGTCGTCTCGATCGGTCTGCACGAGATCGGCCACATGGTGCCGGCCAAGGCCTTCGGGGCCAAGGTCACCCAGTACTTCGTGGGCTTCGGCCCCACGGTGTGGAGCAAGCAGCTGGGTGAGACCGAGTACGGGATCAAGGCGATCCCGCTCGGTGGCTTCGTCAAGATCATCGGGATGATCCCGCCGGGCGCCGAGGAGCTGGTCGAACCGGCCGGCACCGACGAGCACGGCAACCCGGTGCACCGGGTCCGCAAGTCCAACACCGGCATGTTCACCCAGCTGGTCTCCGACGCCCGCGCGGCGGAGTGGGAGTTCATCCAGCCCGGTGACGAGGAACGGCTCTTCTACCGCCTCCCGTGGTGGAAGAAGGTGATCGTGATGGCCGCCGGCCCGTCGGTGAACATCCTCATCGCGTTCGCGATCTTCGCCCCGGTCTTCGCCAGCTACGGCAACACCTCCGACCTGCGTACCGAGCCCGTGGTCGCCGCGGTCTCCGACTGCGTGGTCCCCGCGGACGAGAGCAACCGGGCCTGCACCGCGGACGACCCGGTCTCCCCGGCGAAGGCGGCCGGCCTCCGGACCGGCGACGAGATCCTCTCCATCAACGGCGTCGAGGCCACCGACTGGTCCGCCGTCCAGCAGGTCATCCGCGACAACGCCGACGGGTCGGCCACGATCGTGGTGGACCGTGACGGCGAGCAGCTCGCCCTGGCCACCAACACCACCGTCACTGCACGTCCGGCCACCGACGAGGGGGACGAGCTCGTCCAGGTGGGCTTCCTCGGGGTGACGCCCACCCAGGTGCCCCGGACCGGCGGCATCGGATACACCCTCGATGCGATGGGCGGGATGACCGTCAACACCCTCGAGTCGCTGGCGAACCTGCCGGTGAAGGTGTGGGGCGTCGCGAAGGCGATCGTCGGAGTCGAGGAGCGCGACCCGATGGGGCCGGTCTCCGTGGTCGGCGGTGGCCGTCTGGCCGGCGAGGCGGTCTCCACCGAGGCAGCACCGTGGCAGGACCGCGCGGTGTTCATGCTGATGCTGGTGGCCGGGTTCAACTTCTTCATCGGCATGTTCAACTTCGTGCCCCTGCTGCCGCTCGACGGCGGTCACATCGCCGGTGCTCTCTACGAGGCGGTGCGGCGCGGGCTGGCCCGGGTGTTCAGGCGTCCCGACCCGGGGCACTTCGACACCGCGCGGCTGATGCCGGTGGCGTACGTGGTGGGCAGTGCCCTGATGCTGATGGGTGTGGTGCTCATCGTCGGCGACCTGGTCGTCCCCGTCACGATGAACAGCTGATGCGTCACACCTGGCCCTCGCTCGCCTCGGCCCCGCCGCGCGGGTGTGCCGGTGCCCAGTAACCTTGGCGCCATGACGTCGATTGGTCTGGGCATGCCCACGCTTCCGCCTCCGGTTCTCGCTCCGCGTCGCCAGACGCGCCAGATCCAGGTGGGGGCAGTCGGAGTGGGCTCCGAGCACCCGATCTCGGTCCAGTCGATGACCACCACGCTCACCTCGGACGTGAACTCCACGCTGCAGCAGATCGCTGAGCTCACCGCCGCCGGGTGCGACATCGTCCGGGTCGCCTGCCCGAGCGCCGACGACGCCGAGGCGCTGCCCGCGATCGCGCAGAAGTCGCAGATCCCGGTGATCGCCGACATCCATTTCCAGCCCAAGTACGTGTTCGCCGCGATCGAGGCCGGGTGCGCGGCCGTGCGGGTGAACCCGGGCAACATCATGAAGTTCGACGACCAGGTCAAGGAGATCGCCAAGGCGGCCTCCGACCACGGCACCTCGATCCGGATCGGCGTCAACGCCGGGTCGCTCGACAAGCGCCTGCTGGAGAAGTACGGCAAGGCCACTCCCGAGGCCCTGGTGGAGTCCGCGATCTGGGAGGCGAGCCTGTTCGAGGAGCACGGCTTCCGCGACTTCAAGATCTCGGTCAAGCACAACGACCCGGTCGTCATGGTCCGCGCCTACGAGCTGCTGGCCGAGGCCGGCGACTGGCCGCTGCACCTCGGCGTCACCGAGGCTGGACCGGCGTTCCAGGGCACGATCAAGTCGGCCACCGCCTTCGGTGCGTTGCTCAGCCAGGGCATCGGCGACACGATCCGCGTCTCCCTGTCCGCCCCGCCGGTGGAGGAGGTCAAGGTCGGTCGCGCCATCCTGGAGTCGCTCAACCTCAAGCCGCGACGCCTCGAGATCGTCTCCTGCCCGTCCTGTGGCCGCGCCCAGGTGGACGTCTACACCCTCGCCGAGCAGGTGACCGCGGGCCTCGACGGCCTCGAGGTGCCCCTGCGGGTGGCGGTCATGGGGTGCGTCGTCAACGGACCCGGTGAGGCCCGCGAGGCCGACCTCGGTGTCGCCTCGGGCAACGGCAAGGGTCAGATCTTCGTCAAGGGCGAGGTCATCAAGACCGTGCCGGAGGCGAAGATCGTGGAGACCCTGATCGAGGAGGCCATGCGCCTGGCCGAGGAGATGGAGCCGGTCGAGGGCGCGAGCGCCTCGGTCAGCGTGTCCTGAGCCCTTCCAGCTCCGAGCGCAGTTCCCCGATGACAGCCCGACCGTGACAGCCCACGACGTCGACGACCTCGATCCCCTCGGGATCGAGGTGCTCGGCGTGTCCGACCTCTCCGCCTTCCTGCGCCTGAGCGCCCAGGATCCGGTGATCAACGTCTTTGCCGAGCACCGGGCGCGCACCACCCAGCTCGACCCGCGCTGGCTGGGGGGCGAGGTCTGGGGGCGCCACGTCGACGGTGAGATGGTGGCGGCCTGCCACGTGGGGGCCAACATCGTCCCGGTCGGCTGCGACGACGCGTCGGCCCGGCTCTTCGCCCGGCGACTGGTCGACACCGGACGCACTGCGGGGACCCTGGTAGCCGTACGGCGTGATGCCGTTGTCCGAGAGCTTGCGCAGGAACTCCTTCACCTCGGCCGGTTTCGCCTCGTAGGGCAGGTGGTGGCTCTTCACGCAGAGCCCGTGCATGTCGTTCTTCACGAGCTCGGCGATCATCTC
>JAZQNT010000262.1:0-6624 GCA_045627505.1 Nocardioides sp. | reverse complement strand
AAGACATGGTCACGTCGTTCAACTATCTTCCCTTCAATGGTTGGTCATACAATCGCTGTACACGATGGAAGAAAGCACGTTCCGGTATATGTAACTGAAGATATGGTTGGTCATAAGCTCGGCGAGTTCGTCGTAACAAGAACTTATCACGGCCATCACGCTGATGACAAGAAAGCATCAGCTAAATAATAAGAAAGTGGGTCGAGCTCGACGACGACGGGGAGCGCAAGACCCGGGTGACCGTGGTGGACGACCAGCCGGCGTGCGTCTTCGCCAACCGTCCCGGTTTCGCGGGCGGCGAGGGCTGCGCCCTGCACGGCCTGGCCCTGCAGATCGGTCGCAACCCCCTGGAGACCAAGCCCGACGTCTGCTGGCAGCTGCCGATCCGACGCACCTACCGGACCGTCGAGCTGCCGGACGACACCTCGTACCTCGAGATCTCGATCGGCGAGTACGACCGCCGCGGGTGGGGTCCCGGGGGCCATGACCTCGACTGGTACTGCTCGGGCAACACCGAGGCCCACGTCGCCCCGGAACCGGTGTACCTCACCCACGCCGACGAACTCACCGAACTCATGGGCGAAGCCGCCTACGCCGAGCTGGTCAGGCACTGCGACGCGCACCTGCGCGCCCGTTCCGTGCTGACGCTCCACCCGGCCTCCCGGCACTGAGCCAGCCCGGGGCAAACGCCAAGAACCCGGGCTGACCTGCACGGACAGCCATTTCTCCGCGCCCACCGACACCCTCCGGTGACCTCCGCCACAGTCACGGGGAACCGGGTGCACGGACCCATCGCCCCGGGGTAAAGAGAACCTCGACGTCAAGAGACATCGACCCCGCTGTCGACACCTCCACGGCGCATGGAAACAATGCTTGGCATGCGCCTGGACCACCTTTCCTACGCCGCCGGCCCCGACGGACTCGTCGCGACCGCGGAACGCATCGGTGAACTGCTCGGGGGGAAGTTCGTGGACGGTGGCGTCCACCCTCGCTTCGGCACTCGCAACATGACCCTCGCTCTGGCGAACACGGTCTATCTGGAGGTCGTCGAGGTACTCGACCACCCCGCCTCCGACAAGGCACCCTTCGGACAGGCCGTCCGCGCCCGCTCCGCCCTCGGCGGCGGCTGGCTCGGATGGGTCGTCGCGGTCAAGGACCTCGAAGCCGTCGAACAGCGCCTCGGCCGTGAGGCCGTCTCCGGCAACCGTCGCCGCTTCGACGGCGAGGAGCTGCGCTGGAAGCAGATCGGCGTCAACGGCCTGATCGCCGACCCCCAGCTGCCGTTCTTCGTGCACTGGGAGACCGGCCTCGAGCTGCACCCGTCCACCGGCGGTGACGGCTCGATCGCACTCACCGCGCTCGAGATCGCCGGCGACCCGCACCGGGTCAGCGACTGGCTCGGCGAGCCCGTCGACCGTCCGCTCAAGGACGTCCAGGTCAACTGGGTCGCCCCCAACGGCACCCCCGGCCTGATGGCGGCGCAGTTCCACACGCGCAACGGCCTCGTCCGCATCTGACGAACCCGCAGGACACGCAGTGACGGGCTTCCGGGCCACCGCACCTGCCGGGGTGCGCCCGAGCCCGAACATCTGGAACCACACCGCCACCTACGAGGTGGAGAACCGCGCCGTCGACCCCGACGGCCACCTCGAGGCAGCCCTGCGCGAGACCGTCTCGTGGCGGGCCCGCACCGTCCTCGACCTGGGCTGCGGCACCGGGTTCCACCTGCCGTTCTTCGCCCGGGAGGCGGCCCAGGTGATCGGGGTCGAACCGCACCCACCGCTCGTCTCACTGGCCCGACGCCGTACCCGTCGACTGCCACACGTCTCCGTGCTCGAGGGGGCCGCCCAGGCGATCCCACTCCCGGACGACTCGGTCGACGTCGTGCACGCGCGCTGGGCCTACTTCTTCGGCCCCGGCGCAGAACCCGGCCTGGCCGAGCTGGACCGCGTGGTGCGCAGGGGTGGCACCGCGATGGTGATCGACAACGACGCCACCCGCTCCACCTTCGGCGCCTGGTTCCGTCGTGGCTACGCGGGATACGACCCGGACGAGGTGGAGCGGTTCTGGGCCCGGCACGGCTGGTCGCGGCGCAGCGTCGACATGGGCTGGGGCTTCGAGTCCTGGAATGACCTCGAGGCGGTGGTGCGCATCGAGTTCGACCCGGCCACCGCGGACGTCGTCCTGGCCGAGCACCGGGCCACGCACGGGGACGCCGTGAGCGGGCTGCGCGTCGACTACGCGGTCAACCTCTTCGCCAAGCAGTTCTGAGCTGTTCTGAGCTGTGCGGGGTCAGGTCCGGACCCGTGCGGGGTCCGAACCTGTCGGCGGCGTCGCCTAGCGTGCAGCCATGAGCAAGTCAGCCCGGGTCCGAGCCGTCTACCGCTGTTCCGAGTGCGGCTGGGAGACGGGCAAGTGGGTCGGGCGCTGCGGCGAGTGCCAGGCCTGGGGCTCGGTGGCCGAGGCTGCCACGGCTCCGGTGGGCCGCACGCCTGCCGCCCCGGTGACGACGCCCGCAGTGCCGATCGGGCAGGTCTCGGTCAGCGACTCCGCCTTCCGCACCTCCGGCGTCCCGGAGCTCGACCGCGTGCTCGGCGGCGGCCTGGTGCCCGGGGCGGCGATCCTGCTGGCCGGCGAGCCGGGCGTCGGCAAGTCGACGCTGCTGCTGGAGGTGGCCGCCCAGACCGCTCGTCTGCGCGAGCGTGTCCTCTACGTGACCGGCGAGGAATCGGCCTCCCAGGTGCGCCTGCGCGCCGACCGCACCCACTCGGTGCAGGACGAGCTCTACCTGGCCGCCGAGACCGACCTCGGCGCGGTGCTGAGCCACATCGAGCAGGTGCGTCCCACCCTGTTGGTGGTCGACTCGGTACAGACCATCAGCGCCTCGGGCACCGAGGGCGTGCCGGGTGGCGTCTCACAGGTCAAGGAGGTGGCCGCCGCGCTGGTGCGCACCGCCAAGACCCGCAACATCACCACCGTGCTGGTCGGCCACGTCACCAAGGAGGGCTCCATCGCCGGACCCCGCGTCCTGGAACACCTCGTGGACGTGGTGCTGCACTTCGAGGGCGACCGCAACTCCCGCTTCCGCATGGTCCGCGCCATGAAGAACCGCTTCGGTCCGGTGGACGAGGTGGGCTGCTTCGATCTCGGCGCCAGCGGCATCACCGCGGTCTCCGACCCCACCGGGCTCTTCGTCGAGCACCACTCCGTCCAGGTCCCCGGCACCTGCGTCGCGGTCACCATGGAGGGCAGGCGTCCGATGCTGGCCGAGGTGCAGGCGCTGGTGACGCCCACCGCGGCCGAGCGGCCACGGCGCACCACCTCGGGCATCGATTCCTCCCGTCTCTCGATGGTCCTGGCCGTCCTGCAGCAGCACTGCGGCATCCGGCTGCACAACCACGACGTGTTCGTCTCCACCGTCGGCGGGGCCAAGCTGGTCGAACCGGCCAGCGACCTCGCGGTGGCCGTCGCGGTGGCCGGCGCGTGCTTCGGCGTCGCCGCGCCGATGGGCGTGGTGGCAATGGGCGAGATCGGCCTGGCCGGTGAGCTGCGGCGCGTCCGTGACCTGCCCCAACGTGTCGCGGAGGCGGCACGACTGGGCTTCAAGGTGGCGGTCGTGCCCACCGAGCGCGGGCGCGCCAACGGTCCCCGGCGCCCCGAGTCCTGGACGGTCGACGGGATGCAGGTTCTCGACGTCGCCAACGTGAACCACGCCCTCACCCTTCTCCGCCTCACCCGCCCGCAATGACGCCGCCTCCTCCCCTACACTGAGGACGGCGCCCGGGACTGCCGCGCCCGCACACGTTTCGAGTGCACGGACACGGGTGCATGGACACGGGTGCATGGACACGGGCCGACGACGGCCCAGGACGGGAGGATCCGAGTGGTCAACATCGAGCGCAGCGAAGAGAGTCTGCGCCTCAGGGCCACCCTGGCCACGATCGCCCCCGGAACTCCCCTGCGTGACGGCCTCGAACGCATCCTGCGCGGCCGCACCGGTGCCCTGATCGTGCTGGGCTACGACAAGCTCGTCGAGTCGATCTCCACCGGCGGCTTCACCCTCGACGTCCCCTTCACCGCCACCGGCCTGCGCGAGCTCGCCAAGATGGACGGCGCGATCGTGATCGACAAGGACGTCTCCCGGATCCACCGGGCAGCGGTGCACCTGATGCCCGACCACACCATCCACTCCGAGGAGACCGGTACCCGTCATCGCACGGCCGACCGGGTGGCCCGCCAGACCGGGTTCCCCGTGGTCTCGGTCTCGCAGTCGATGCAGATCATCGCGGTGTACGTCGGCGAGACCCGCTACGTGCTCGAGGACTCCGGGCAGATCCTGTCCCGCGCCAACCAGGCGCTGGCCACGCTCGAACGCTACAAGCTGCGCCTCGACGAGGTCTCCTCGACGCTGTCCGCGCTCGAGATCGAGGACCTCGTGACCGTGCGCGACGTCGCGGTGGTGGCCCAGCGCCTCGAGATGGTCACGCGGATCTCCTCGGAGATTGAGGACTACGTGCTCGAGCTCGGCACCGACGGTCGCCTGCTGTCCCTGCAGCTCGAGGAACTCGTGACCGGCGTGGACGCCGATCGCGAGCTCGTCATCCGCGACTACCTGCCCAACGGCAAGAAGACCAAGGACCCCTCCGAGGTGCTGGCCGCCCTGGGCGCGCTGAACTCTGCCGAGCTCGTCGACCCCGCCGCCGTCGCCAAGGCCCTGGGGCTGGTCAGCGGCGACCACCTCGACGGCGCCGTGGCCCCGCGCGGGTACCGGCTCCTGGCGAAGGTGCCGCGACTGCCCGGGACCGTGGTGGACCGACTGGTGGAGCACTTCGGCGGTCTGCAGCAGTTGCTCTCCGCCGGCATCGACGACCTCCAGGCCGTCGACGGCGTCGGCGAGCTCCGGGCCCGCTCGGTCCGGGAGGGCCTCTCCCGGCTGGCCGAGTCCAGCATCCTCGAACGCTACGTCTGAGCGGCCCACCAAGGCTCAGCACGAAGGACCCCGCTCGTCGAGCGGGGGCCTTCGTCGTGCTCAGGTGTGCTGCGCAGGGTCAGCGGTCGGAGCTGACCTGGTCGGGCTCCACCGCACCGTCCGGCTTCGCCGACGCGGAGGCGTTGGCCCGTTCCTTCTTCGACGGCTGGACCTTCGGCTTCACCGTACGCGTGACGGTGACCGGCGAGAGGCGCGTGAGCTCGAACTGGACGTCGGTCGGCTCGCCGCCGAAGGCCGCGGCCTGGACGTGGTACCAGCCACGCTGGGCCCAGGACGTGTTGCCCGAGCACTCGGAGTCGGAACGGCGTCCGCTCCAGGTGACCGGGACGACCGTCTCCTCGTCGCGGTACAGCACGACGTCCTGCGTGGGGATGGCGTCGGTGCACTGGCGCGACTGCCAGATGACGTCGGGCTTGCTGCGGGGGCCCGAGTCCACCTTGAGCACGACCGTCTTCGGCGACACCGTCCAGGTGCACGCCTCGGAGGTCTTGGTGGAGATCATCAGGCCGAAGGTGATCTTGAGCGTGGTGCGCACACTCGGCGGCACCGGCTTCACGACGACGTCGGACGCGACGCACTCGCCCTGCGGCTGGGGCTTCGGCGTCTCGGTGGGCGTGCGGGTCGCCGAGGGTGCGGGAGCGGCACTCGCGGAAGGGTCCCCGCTGGGCCGGGGCGTGCCCGCCCTGGGCTGGTCGGCATCCTTCCGGCCAGCATCCTTGGGGCCGACGTCCTTCTGGCCGGCGTCCTTCTCCTTGCCCTCGCGGCTGCTCTTCTGCTCGGCGGAGACGACCGCCGCGGCGGGCGTGTCGTCGCCTGAGTCCCCGCCGAAGAGGCGGGTGGTGCCGAAGACCAGCACGAAGAGAAGGGAGAAGACCATCAGCCGGCGGAGCCAGTAGACGCGTGTCGGCAACGGACCCTTGGGTGAGGTCAGCGCGGTCATGCGAGTCACGTTAGTCACATCAGCCCCACAAGCCGCGCAGACGCTCCGGTGTCACGTCCAAGAATTGCGGGTTTTGCGTTGCCGAGGACTCCGGCGCGCCGCTGCACCGCGGTTAGCATCGACGCCGATGAGCACGCTGCATGCCCCGGTCCTGGAGTGGTACGACGCCCACCAGCGCGACCTGCCCTGGCGACGCCCCGAGGCGAGCGCCTGGTCGGTGATGGTCAGTGAGTTCATGCTGCAGCAGACCCCCGTCTCACGCGTACTGCCGATGCACGCAGCGTGGATGGAGCGCTGGCCCACCCCGGCTGACCTCGCCGCTGCCCCCACCGGCGAGGCGGTCCGCATGTGGGGACGCCTGGGTTACCCGCGTCGCGCCCTGCGCCTGCACGCCGCCGCCACCGTGATCGTCGAGCAGCACGACAACGTGGTCCCCTCCGAGTACGAGCACCTGCTGGCACTGCCCGGTGTCGGCGACTACACCGCGTCCGCGATCGCCTCCTTCGCCTACGGCAAGCGTCACGTCGTGCTCGACACCAACGTGCGCCGCGTCTTCGCCCGGGCCGTGAGCGGGGTCGCGTTCCCCACCCCGGCCCCGCAGCGTTGGGACAAGTGTCGGAATCTCCGTCTCCTTTCCGTCGATCTCGACCCCAACTGAGTATTCCGTCGCAACACCTCCGTTCGGAAGTTGGAT
>JAZQNT010000261.1:0-11079 GCA_045627505.1 Nocardioides sp. | reverse complement strand
CGGGGGCCTTGGCCTCAGCAGGCGCAACGGGGGCAGGCGCAACGGGGTGAGCGGGGCTGGGGTCGAGGACCGAGGGACCGTCGAGTGCCGACGATCCGGTCGTCGGCGTCGGCGCCGGCGCGGGTGCCGCGGGGAGCTGCTGGCCCGAGGCGGGGACGGTGCCGCGTACTGCGCCCTTGGCGAGGGCGTTGAACATGCCCATGCGTGCGGCGGCGGTCGGGTTGTCGTCCAGGTTTCGCTGGGCCGCCACGCGGGTGTCGGCGACGGCGGGGCTGAACAGGCTGACCGAGTCGTCGCTGGTCGCCGGGGTGAACGGAACGTCGTCGTCCAGTGGCGGAAGGGAGCGCAGCGGCAGCGGCGGTGCGACGGTGTTGTCGTCCGGCGTGGCGAAGTCCTCGACCGGCGATGCGGCTGCCAACGGGATGCTCGACGGGGTGGGCTCGGAGAGCAGCGTGGGCTCCACCGTGACGGCGGGGGACTCCGCGAGCAGAGGACGCGCGGGCTCCGGCTCCGGCTCGGGCTCCGGCTCGGCGTGGACCGACAGGACGTCCACCACTCCGGCGTCGACGGGCGCCGGGGCGTCAGCGACGGCGGTCTCGGGGACCGGGTCCGTCTCCGGCCTGGCGAAGAGACCGCCCGACGGCTCCGCTGCTCCGCTGAAGAGCGAGGAACCCGCTGGACTCACCGCCGCCGCACGGGTCGGCACGGTGGCGCCGGGGCGTCGCTTGGGCAGGTTGGTGAGGAGCTGCGGTCGGGTGTCCACGCCCTCGTCCGCGGTTGCGGTTGACGGCACGGACGCCGGCTCCGTCGGGGCGGTGCCCCTGGCGGAGGCCGACACGGAGGGAATCGGGTCGGAGAGCGGGTCGGCCCAGGGGTCGCCCAACGGATCGTTCAGGGGGTCGCGCTTCGCGGCCGGCGCCGGTTCAGCCGGGATGACGGCCACCGTCTCCGATGTCGCGGCCACCGTCTCCGACGTCGCGGCCACCGTCTCCGCCGTCGCTGCGGGAGCAGGCGCCGTGGACTCGCTCGTGGGTGCCGCGTGGGGGAGGGCGCTGGCGCCGCCCACCACGTGTGAGGTCGGGATGCTGATGGTGGCGGTCACGCCGCCGCGACCGTTCTCCGAGAGCGAGACTGCGATGCGGTGACGCTGCGCAAGCCGGCTGACCACGAACAGGCCCATGCGGCGGGCGGCGTCGGGAGTGATGCCGACCTGGGCGGCAAGCATCTCGTTGAGCTGGCTGAGCATGTCCTGAGGCATGCCCAGACCGCCGTCGGAGATGGCGATCGTGACTGCGGAACTGTCGGCGGTCGTGGTGACCTGGACCGGGGCGGTCGGCGGCGAGAACGACAACGCGTTGTCGATCAGCTCGGTCAGCAGGTGCACGACGTCGTTGGCGACGGCTCCCTCCAACTGTGCCGGGGAAGCGCCGCGGAGCTCCACCCGCTGGTACTCCTGGACGCCGGCCGTGGCGGCCTGGAGCACGTCGGTGATGGCCAGCGGAGGGGTCTCACGCTGACGCACCGGCGCGTCGGAGAGGATGACCAGGGACTCGGCCGTGCGTCGCATGCGGGCCGCGAGGTGATCGAGGCGGAAGAGGTTCTCCAGCCGGCGCGGGTCCTGCTCGTCACGCTCCAGCTCCTCGATCAGGCCGAGCTGCTGGTTGATCAGCGAGGTGTTGCGGCGTGACAGGGTCACGAACATCTCGCCGATCTGGGATCGGAGCTTGGCCTCACCGGAGGCGAGGGTCACCGCAGTGCGGTGCAGGTCGTCGACCGCTCGGGCGAGCTGACCCATCTCCTCGTTGGTGTGGACGTCGATGGGACGGATCTCGCCGGGGTCGATGCCGGCGCGGATCTGGGCGACGGCACGCGGGAGCTGTTCGTTGGCCACCGCGAGGGCGCCGTCCCGCACGGTGCGCACGGGCTTGAGGATGAGGCGCACGATCAACCAGGCGAGGACCAGGGTGATCAGGTAGGCGAAGGTGAGGATCCACAGGTTCAGCAGCGCCTTGCCGCGGGCGTCCTCTGCATTCGCGTCCAACGCGGCAGCGGCCTCGTTGAGGACGACGGCGTTGATCGTGCCGTAGAGCTCGATCGCGGGTGCGTAGGCGACCTTGCCCTTGCCGAGGGTCACGGTGGACTGGCGCTGGACGTTCTGCGAGCGGAGGTTCGTCGCGTCGGGGTCGCCGGCCGGGCGGGCGTCCGCGATCGACTCGATGGCCCCGCGCTCGATGCCGATGTACTGCAGGAGGTCGGGCTGGTTCTTGATGCTGTCGTCGTCGGCGTACTCCGTGTAGATCCGCTGCTGCGTCAGGGCGATGCGGCCGTCCATGACGTAGCTGATCTGCTGCAGGGCGGCCTCGGGCACGACCTGCTCGTCGACGATCGACTGGAAGTAGTCGGAGACTGCGCTGTGCAGCTGACTGGCCTGGGAGTTGCTGGCGGTGGTCACCCGCACGACGTCAGTGTCCTGGAGGTCCTCGCCCCACTTGAGGAGGTTCTTGACCTGGATCCGCTGGTTCTCGGTGAGTGCCTCGGAGGTGCTTGCCTCCTTCAGTGCCTCAGCGGTCCTTGCCACCTGCTCCACGGCGTTGATCCGTTCCCGGGAGCCCGGCGCCGTGTGCATCGTCTGCACGTAGGAGTTCTCCGCCGCGTAGAGGAAGTCGAGCGCGGGAGCGAGGACGCGGACCTGACCGGCAGTTGCCTCGTGGGAGTGCTGGACCGCGAAGGCCTCGAGGGCCTTGTCGGTCGCGAACCACGATGCCGCGACGACCGGGAAGGCGAGGGCGAGGGCAATCTTGTTGCGCAGCCGCCATCCGGAGATGCGGTACCACGGGCCACCGACCCTGGCGGCGGTCTCCCTGACCCGAACACGCTTTGCAGGGGCAGGACTGCCGGAGGTGTCCGGCGAGTTCGGTGACGTGGGCGTGTGACCGCCCCTCTTCATCCGTGCCATGGCATCTCCGAGCTTTGTCGCGTGGTGGCGCCCTCTGGACGCCGGCCCCAGGTTGGGGCCCGGACGACAACATAGGGACTCGCATGTCCTGCTGTTCGCGAAATTGGGGTATCCGTCGCCGACTATTTGAACAAGGTGCATCGGCAACATGTAGGTGCAGCGATCAGGCGTCATGTCTGGCGGCTGCCACAGAGGCGCGGCGTAGGCTCAAGACATGCGCCCAGTGACTGACCTCGAGCGTCGCGTCGCACCCTTCAAGGTGGTCTCCGACTACGAGCCGTCCGGTGACCAGCCGACGGCCATCGCGGAGATCAGCGAGCGGATCAGAGCAGGCGAGAAGGACGTCGTCCTCCTCGGCGCCACTGGTACCGGCAAGACGGCGACCGTGGCGTGGGTGGCCGAGCAGTTGCAGCGACCCGTTCTCGTGCTCCAGCCGAACAAGACGCTGGCCGCGCAGTTCGCCAATGAACTGCGGCAGTTGTTCCCGGAGAACGCGGTGGAGTACTTCGTCTCCTACTACGACTACTACCAACCAGAGGCGTACGTCCCCCAGACCGACACGTACATCGAGAAGGACTCCTCGATCAACGAGGAGGTCGAGCGGTTGCGCCACTCGGCCACCAACTCGCTGCTCACGCGTCGGGACGTGATCGTGGTGTCCACGGTCTCGTGCATCTACGGCCTCGGAACGCCGCAGGAGTACGTGGACCGGATGGTGCGCCTGAAGGTCGGGGAGGAGCACGACCGGGACAAGTTGCTGCGCCAACTGGTGGACAACCAGTACACGCGCAACGACCTGTCCTTCACGCGTGGCACCTTCCGCGTCCGGGGGGACACCCTGGAGGTGTTTCCGGTCTACGAGGAGATGGCCGTCCGGATCGAGTTCTTCGGTGACGAGGTCGAGCGGCTCATGACGCTGCACCCGGTCACCGGCGAGGTGCTCACCCAGGACCAGGAGATCCACATCTTCCCGGCCACCCACTACGTCGCGGGTCCTGAGCGGATGGAACGCGCCATCGCCTCCATCGAGGAGGAGCTGGTGGAGCGACTGGCCGAGCTGGAGCGTCAGGGCAAGTTGCTCGAGGCCCAGCGGCTGCGCATGCGGACCACCTACGACGTCGAGATGATGCGCCAGGTCGGGTCCTGCTCGGGCATCGAGAACTACTCCCTGCACATGGACGGTCGCCCCCGGGGCAGCGCCCCCAACACCCTGCTCGACTACTTCCCCGAGGACTTCCTCCTGGTGGTGGACGAGTCGCACGTCGCGGTGCCCCAGATCGGTGGCATGTACGAGGGGGACATGTCGCGCAAGCGCAACCTGGTCGATCACGGTTTCCGGCTGCCTTCCGCGATGGACAACCGGCCCCTGCGCTGGGAGGAGTTCCTGGAGCGGATCGGCCAGACGGTCTACCTGTCGGCCACCCCGGGCGACTACGAGCTCGACCGGATCGGTGGGGCGCAGAACGCGGTGCAGCAGATCATCCGGCCCACCGGGCTCGTGGACCCCGAGGTGGTCGTCAAGCCCACCAAGGGACAGATCGACGACCTGATCCACGAGATCCGACTGCGGGTGGAGAGGAACGAGCGCGTCCTGGTCACCACGTTGACCAAGAAGATGTCCGAGGACCTGACCGACTACCTGCTGGAGGCGGGGATCCGCACGCGCTACCTGCACTCCGAGGTCGACACCCTCAAGCGGATCGACCTGCTGAGGGAACTGCGGATGGGCGAGTACGACGTGCTGGTCGGCATCAACCTCCTGCGCGAGGGGCTGGACCTGCCCGAGGTGTCGCTGGTCGCCATCCTCGATGCCGACAAGGAGGGCTTCCTGCGCTCCGACAAGTCGCTGATCCAGACCATCGGCCGCGCGGCTCGCAACGTCTCCGGTCAGGTGCACATGTACGCCGACCGGATCACCCGGTCCATGGAGTCCGCGATCGAGGAGACGAACCGTCGTCGTGAGATCCAGGTCGCCTACAACACCGAGCACGGGATCGATCCGCAGCCGTTGCGGAAGCGGATCGCGGACATCACCGAGATGCTGGCCCGCGAGGACGAGACGACCCAGGAGCTGCTCCAGACGTGGGCGGACGTCGGGCAGAAGGGCCGGGCCGGTGGCGTGAAGCCCAAGGTGGCTCCGGTGCCGCAACTGGGCCAGCTGCACGAGCAGGCCCCGGACACGGCCGGCATTCCCTCGGCCGACCTGGCCGAGCTGATCCAGCAGCTGACCGAGCAGATGAAGGCGGCCGCCGCCGAGCTGCAGTTCGAGGTCGCGGCACGCCTGCGTGACGAGATCGGTGACCTGAAGAAGGAACTGCGGCAGATGCTCGAGGCCACCAAGTGACCCGCTGAGCAGTGCTCGGGGGAGTACCGGCCGCGCGTCAGGTGTGACAGTGCACACTTGGGCCTGTTGTTACTCGCGGGTCCGGTGCACGGTGCGTGCTCCGCGCCGGATGTGACGCGTGATACAAACCGGTACCACCTCGATGAGTTCCGTCAGGAAGGCATGCTCTTGCGCATCGCTCTGCTGTCCTATCGCAGCAAGCCGCACTGCGGCGGTCAGGGGATCTACGTACGGCACCTGAGTCGGGAGCTCGTGGCCCTCGGTCACGAGGTGGAGGTCTTCTCGGGGCAGCCGTACCCCGAGCTCGACGAGGGTGTGAAGCTCACCAAGGTTCCCTCGCTCGACCTCTACCGTGAGCCGGACCCCTTCCGGGTGCCGAAGCTGAGGGAGTTCCGCGACCTCGTCGACGTGCAGGAATTCCTGACGATGTGCCTCGGGGCCTTTCCTGAGCCGCGGACGTTCTCCGTCCGGGTGGCGCGACTCCTGAAGGAGAGGGTGGACGACTTCGACGTCGTGCACGACAACCAGGTGCTCGGTCACGGGATGCTCGCGATCGAGAAGATGGGCCTCCCGCTGCTCACGACCTTGCACCACCCCATCACCTTCGACCGCAGGATCGACCTGGCCGCGGCCCCGAACTGGCGCAAGCGGATGTCCCTGCGGCGCTGGTACAGCTTCCTGCGGATGCAGGGCAAGGTGGCCCGTCAGGCCCGCAAGGTGCTCACCCCCTCGGAGTCGTCGAAGCGCGACATCGTGACCGACTTCGGGGTGGACCCCGAGCGGATCGAGGTCGTGCTGCTCGGCGCCGACGACGCCTTCGTGCCGCCCACCGAGCCCCGTGTGCCCGGGCGGATCCTGGCCATGGCCAGCGCGGACGCCCCGCTCAAGGGCATCTCGACCCTCCTGGAGTCCTTCGCCAAGTTGCGCACCGAGCGTGACGTCGAGCTGGTGCTGGTCACCAAGCCGGTGGCGGGCGGAAGGACCGAGCAACTGATCGAGCACCTCGGCATCGGCGAGCACGTCACCTTCGTGAACGGGGTCTCGCAGGAGGAGCTGGTGCGGATCATGGGCTCGGCCGAGGTCGGGTGCGTGCCCTCGCTGTACGAGGGATTCTCCCTGCCGACCGCCGAGCTGATGGCCTGCGCCACGCCCCTGGTCGTCTCCCGTGCCGGTGCCATTCCGGAGGTGGTGGGACCGGACGGCGAGTGCGCCCTGCAGGTGACGCCGGGAGACGTGGGGGAGCTGACCCGGGCGCTGGAGCAGTTGTTGGACGACGCCCCCCTGCGTGAGCAGATGGGGGCAGCAGGACGCCAGCGCGTGATCGACACGTTCAGCTGGCGCGCGGTCGCGGAGGCGACTGCGCGGGCCTACACCGAAGTGATCGACGAGTACCGGGCCGAGAGGGCCTGAAGGGGGAACACTGTGCTGACCGTTGACTTCGACCGACTGGGCATGAAGCCCGGCGACCGTGTCCTGGACATGGGCTGCGGCGCCGGGCGCCACGCCTTCGAGATGTACCGCCGCGGCGGGGACGTGATCGCCTTCGACCAGGACGTCCAGGAGCTGGAGAACGTCCGCGAGCTGTTCGTGGCCATGAAGGAGGCTGGCGAGGTGCCCGAGGGTGCCGAGGCCGACGTCAAGGAGGGCGACGCCCTGGCGCTCCCCTTCGCCGACGGAGAGTTCGACCGCGTGGTCGCGGCGGAGGTGCTGGAGCACGTCCCGGCCGACATCCAGGCGATCCAGGAGTTGGTCCGGGTGCTCCGTCCGGGCGGGACGATGGCGGTCTCGGTGCCCAGGTGGTTCCCCGAGGTCATCAACTGGAAGCTCTCCGAGGAGTACCACAACGTCCCCGGTGGGCACATCCGGATCTACACGGACAAGGAGCTCGTCGACAAGGTGACCAAGGCGGGGCTGGCCTTCACCGGCAAGGACTACGCCCACGGACTCCACTCGCCGTACTGGTGGATCAAGTGCGCCGTCGGCGTGACGAAGGACGACCACCCGCTGGCGAAGGCGTACCACAAGCTCCTGGTCTGGGAGATCATGAAGCAGCCCAAGGCCCTGCAGTGGGCGGGCAAGGTGCTCGACCCGCTGATCGGCAAGAGCATGGTGCTGTACTTCACCAAGCCCGAGGCGCACTCGGCGTGACCACGACCACGGAGCTCCAAGCCGCAGAGGTTCGGATCCCCAGCGTCGAGGGGGTGCTCACCGCAGAACAGGTGCGGGAGACCGCCCGCTCGATCGTCGCCATGCAGGAGCCCAGCGGAGCGATCCCCTGGACCCCGGGTGACAAGACCGACGTGTGGAACCACGTCGAGGCGGCGATGGCGCTGCTGGTCGCCGGCGAGGTCGAGGCAGCCGAACGCGCCTACGAGTGGACGCTGGGTCTGCAGCGCCCCGACGGCTCGTGGCCGATGAAGGTCGTGGAGGGAGTGGTCGAGGACGCCAGCGCCGAGACGAACATGTCCGCGTACCTGGCCGTGGGGGTCTGGCACCACTGGCTGGTGCGCCGGGACGAGGCCTTCGTGCGGCGCTACTGGCCCGCGGTCAGCGCCGGGCTCGACTGGGTGGTCGGCATGCAGCTGCCCTTCGGCGGCATCGCCTGGTCCCAGGAGTGGGTCGACGGCCGCCCGGGCACGGTCAACGCCGAGGCGCTGGTGGCCGGCTCGTCCTCCATCCATCACGCACTGAAGGCCGGGTTGGCCCTGGCGGAGCTGCTGGGGGACCCGCGCCCGGAGTGGCACTTCGCGGCGTCCCGGCTGGCGCACGCGCTGCGCTTCCACCGCGACCTCTTCCTGGACAAGTCGCAGTTCTCGATGGACTGGTACTACCCGGTGCTGGGCGGCGCGGTGCGCGGTGCGGAGGCGGACGAGCTGCTCTCCGTCAGTTCGGTTGCCTGGGACACCTTCGTCGAGGAGGGTCTGGGCATCCGCTGCGTCTCGGAGAACCCGTGGGTGACCGGGGCCGAGAGCTGCGAGCTGGTCATGTCCCTGCACGCGAACGGCGACCGCGAGCGCGCCCTGACGCTGTTCGCGGACATGCAACACCTGCGCCACGAGGACGGGTCCTACTGGACCGGCTACGTGTTCCCCGACGAGGTGAACTGGCCCGGGGAGCAGACCACCTACACCGCGGCAGCCGTCATCCTGGCCGCGGACCAGCTCTCGGGCGCCACTCCGGGGGCGGACATCATGGTGGGGCGCACGCTGCCCCGGGTGCAGGAGCTCGACTGCGAGTGCACGGCCTCACGGCCCTGACTGAGCGGCCCCCTTCAGGAAGTCTGCTCAGGCGACCCCGGAGAGCCGACCGGGCGCGCCCGCGGTGCGCTCCAGCACGCGCAGCGATCCGAGGTGGTCGACCTCGGTGAACTCGCCGGAGTCCAGCGCGCGCAGGTACACGTGGTACGGCGCCTGCCCGCCGTCCTCCGGGTGCTGGAACACGTCGTGGATCACCAGAACGCCGCCCGGCTGCACCCACCTGGCCCAGCCCTCGTAGTCGTTCTGGGCGTGCTCCTCGGCGTGGCCGCCGTCGATGAAGACGAGCGCCAGGGGCGTCCGCCAGTGCCGCGCCACCGTGGTCGACTGGCCGACCACGGCCACCACGTGCTCCTCCAGCCCGGCCTCCTCGACGGCGCGTCGGAAGAAGGGCAGGCTGTCCATCCGCCCGGTGCGCGGGTCCACCACCTCCGGGTCGTGGTGCTCCCAGCCGGCCTGGTTCTCCTCCGAACCGTGGTGGTGGTCGACGCTGAAGAAGGTGCTGTCGACCTGCTGCGCCGCCGCCCCGAGGTAGAGGGCGGACTTGCCGCAGTAGCTCCCGATCTCCAGCCCCGGCCCGTCGGCGAGGTGTGCGACCGCGTGCCGGAAGAGGGCCTCCCCCTCGTCCTCGGGCATGAAGCCCTTGGTGCCACGGATCCGGGTGAGGAGCTCCGCGGAGACCGTACGCGGCGCGGGGGAGAGTGTCATGGCCCCGATTGTGCAGGACCGGTGACCCCTGGGGGCCACCGGTCCGCGGCGGGTCGCTCGACGAGCTCCGCTCGAATCCCGTGCCTCGGTCCTCCGAGGCCTGGGGTACGGCTCAGGCCTCGAGCGGCCAGCCGCGCGCGGCCCAACCCATGGTTCCGTCGGAGACGTTGATCGCGTCGCGTCCCTGCGCACGCAGCAGCTCGGTGATGCGGCGGCTGCGGTTGCCCGAGCGGCAGATGACGAACACGCGGCCCTCCGGAATCTCCTCCAGACGCTGACCGACCGAGTTCATCGGGACGTGGACAGCGCCCGGGACGTGTCCGTCGGCGTACTCGTCGTCCTCGCGGACGTCCAGCACGTAGGCGCCCGCTGCGTGCTCGGCGGCGAAGGCGTCGAGGTCGATCTCGTCCGAGTCGGCCTGGGCCTCCGCAGCGGCGATCTGGCGCCGGACGTCGTCCATGTCGATCGCCTTGATGTTCTGCAGCAGCTCCTCGAGCGCCGGTGCGGGCAGGGCGCCGGGCTGGGAGAACAGCAGGACGCCCTCGCGGAACGCCATCACGGTCGGGATGGACTGGATCTGCGCCATCGCGGCGATCTCACGCTGCGCCTCGGTGTCGACCTTGCCGAAGACGACGTCGCCGTGCTGCTCGCTGGCGGCCTCGTAGACGGGGGCGAACTGCTTGCAGGGACCGCACCAATCGGCCCAGAAGTCGATCAGGACGATGTCGTTCCCGGTGATGGTCGACTCGAAGTTGTCGGTCGTGAGTTCGAGGGTGCTCATGCACCCGAGGCTAACAGTCGTGGTCGTGACGGCTCGTTGCGTGGAGGCGTGCACGGAGGGCCGTCCGCCCACGCAGCGGCTCCCGATTCACCACCCTCGGGCGCGCCACTCGGGCAGCGAGGGCCGCTCCTCGCTCAATCGTGATCCCTTGCCGTGGCCGGGGTGGAACACGGCGTCGTCGAAGGCGCCGAAGATCCGCTCCTCGACGTCGGAGACGAGCTGCTGGAAGGCGTCCGCGTCACCGAAGGTGGCCCCCACGCCGCCGGGGAAGAGGGAGTCGCCGGTGAACAGGTGCACCTCACGGTCCCGCAGCACCAGCACCACCGAGCCCGGGGTGTGCCCACGCACTGCGACGACCTCCAGGGTCACCTCCCCGAACGTCACCGTGTCCCCGTGCTCCAGATGACGGTCGACGGCCACCCCGGTCTGCTCGGTCACTGCGTCGGCGTCGGGGGCGCCGACGAGCACCTGCGCACCGCTGGCCTCGACCACCGCGGAGAGGGCGCGGTGGTGGTCCCAGTGCTGGTGCGTGGTCACCACCGCGGCCAGTCGACGCGGGTCCACCAGGCCCAGCAGCACGTCAGGTTCGGCTGCCGCGTCCACCAGGAGCTGCTCCCCGGTCCGGCGGCAGGTGAGGACGTAGGCGTTGTTCGACATCTTCTCGTCGACCGCCACCTTGGTCAGGGTGACGGTGTCCAGCTCGAGGGTCGCGGGTGCGTCGCCGGGGGAGACGTCCCCGGTCCAGGTGAGGTGGTTGCTCATGGGGGCATCCTGCCAAGGGACCGTCCCGGTCCGCCGCTGACGCCCGTGCCGGCGTCCGCGGCAGCGCCCGCAACCAGCTTCCCCGCACCACCGTGAAGAGCGAGTTCGCGCGGCGCCTTCCGGCCGGTTCGGCCGTGATCCGGTACGGCCTTCTGGTCAACCAAACCACGGAGGTCTTCCATACCCCAAGCCTCGATCTTCTGGATTTCGTGAGAAGTGCGGAAACCATCGAAGAAATGGAGGAAAGGCACGCGGCCCTTCAGAGCGGCGAGGT
>JAZQNT010000260.1:0-3437 GCA_045627505.1 Nocardioides sp. | reverse complement strand
CCAGCGGCTCCCCCGCCACCCGTCGTGAGGCGAGGAGCGCCAAGGTGTCCGGCCTGTCGGCCGCACCGACGAGCAACGCCGCCTCCTCCTCCGCGAAGACGCACCCGGCGGCGCGCAACTGCGCCACCAAGCCCGGGGGCGGGACGGGCGGCGTCGCCCACCTGCGCCCGCACCGTTCTCCCTCCACCCAGCCACCGTAGCGAGACGCGCGGCTGCCCCGCGCTCCGCGGACGCGTCGGTGTCGGCGCCCGGCACTAGGCTCGCGCCGTGGCACTCGAGACCTCCGCCGAACAGCCGGCCCCCGTCCGGACGATCGCGAACGCGCTCTCCGGCTGGATCGACCGGCTGGGTGCGGTGTGGGTGGAGGGACAGGTCACCCAGGTCAGCCGACGGCCCGGGCTGCAGACGGTGTTCATGGTGCTGCGCGACTCCGCGGCCGACATCTCGGTGCCGGTCACCTGCGCGCGCCACCTCTTCGACTCGCTGAACCCACCGCTGGTCGAGGGCGCGAGCGTGATCCTGCACGCGAAGCCGAGCTACTACGTCAACCGGGGATCGCTGTCGCTGGTGGCACGCGACATCCGGATGGTGGGCCTGGGCGAGCTGCTGGCCCGTCTGGAGCGGCGTCGCCAGCTGCTGGCCGCCGAGGGACTGTTCGCACCCGAGCTCAAGCGCAGGCTCCCGTTCCTGCCCCACCGGGTCGGGCTCGTCACCGCGGCCAACTCCGCCGCCGAGCGGGACGTGCTGGAGAACGCCCGACGCAGGTGGCCGGCGGTGGAGTTCCACGTCGTCCACGCGACGATGCAGGGCAACCGGTGTGCCGCTGAGGTGATCGAGGCGGTGCGGAAGCTGGACGCCGATCCCCAGGTGGAGGTGATCGTGGTCGCCCGCGGCGGAGGGTCGGTGGAAGACCTGCTCCCCTTCTCCGACGAGGGCTTGGTGCGCGCCGTGCACGCACTGCGCACCCCGGTCGTCTCCGCGATCGGGCACGAGCCCGACCAGCCCCTGCTCGACCTGGTCGCCGACGTCCGGGCCTCCACGCCCACGGACGCGGCGAAGCGGGTCGTCCCCGACTTCGCGGAGGAGTCCACCCGGGTGGAGTCCGCCCTCTCCCGGCTGCGCCACCTGCTGGGAGCGCACCTCGACCGCGAGCAGCACCTGCTCGACCAAGTGCGCTCGCGCCCCGCCATGGCCGACCCGCGCACCATGCTGGACGCCCGCCTCGACGAGGTGCACGCCCTGCGGGACAGGGCGCGACGTCAGCTGGGGCACCGGCTCGACCGGGCGTTCGACGAGGTGGAGCACCACCGCGCCCGGGCCCGGGCCCTCTCCCCGCTGGCCACCCTGCAACGCGGGTACGCAGTGGTCCAGGACGCCTCGGGGCACGTGCTCACCTCGGTCGCCGACGCCCCCGAGGGCACCGTGCTGCAGGTCCGCGTCGCCGACGGCCGCGTCCACGCAGTCAGCACTGGCACCGTCAGCACTGGCACCGATGCTGCCCCGGCAACCGACCAGCACCAACCCGCAGACGAACCCACCACAGAACCCACCGTCCGGAAGAAGAAGTGATGTCCAGCGAGAACACCCCCACCGACCCGGGCGCCGGAACCCAGGGCGCCGCCCCGGAGGAGCAGTCGCTCAGCTACGAGGCGGCCCGTGAGGAGCTCGTCCAGGTGGTGCGCACCCTCGAGCAGGGCGGTACCACGCTGGAGGAGTCGCTGGCCCTGTGGGAGCGCGGCGAGAAGCTCGCCGCCACCTGCCAGGCATGGTTGGACGGCGCCCGGACCCGTCTGGACGCAGCCGCGGCCGCCGACCGCGACGACGCCTGAGCAGACCGCCGCCCCAAGGAGCGACCGGGCTCAGGACGACCGGGCTCAGGAGCGGGAGCGGCCAGTCAGCGCTCAGTCGACCGCGTCGGTGGTGCGCAGCGTGCTGGCCAGGCCGATCAGGTCCTCGCGCGGGGCGGAACCGAAGACGAGCACCGCCCCCTTCTCGTCCTCGCGCGCCAGGGCGAAGTCTCCACCGTCGTCGGTGAAGGTCCGCCACTCGCCGGGGAAGTCACCCGTGGAGATGGTGACCGGGTCACCCTCCTCCGCGTGCTCGTCGACCCGCTTCTCCACCAGGGTGTCGAGGCGTTCGTCCTCCTGGTGCACGCCCGCGTACTTCTCGTCGTCGGTGAAGAACGACATCTCCCAGGTGGGGTTCATCGTGGGCTCGAAGCGGATGTTGGTGACGATCCACTCCGCGGGCACCTCGGGCACCACGATCTGGTGCCCCTGCCCCTGGGCCGACTTCGCCAGCGGCGCCCACTCCAGCGCCTGGGGCTTGGTCTCGGGGACCTCTCGCGTCAGTTCGCGGAAACCCACGAAGCCGAGGATGCAGGCGACCAGGACGATCATCGCCCCGATGAGTCCGCCGAGGGAAGTTTCGTGACGGCCGGGCTTGTTGCTCACCCGACCATCTTGTCAGGCTCCCCCCAGCAACGCCGAAACAACCGGGCCTCACCCGCCAGCCTCCACCCCGCGTGTGACACCGGGAAGTGACCACGGCGACACCCCTGCCACAGGCTTGCGAACCACCTGCGCGCAGGGGTGGGCACCTCGCTAGAATCCCGCCCATGACCTCTGTTGATCCGACCATGCCCGACCGCAACCTGGCGATGGAACTCGTCCGCGTGACCGAGGCCGCCGCCCTCGCCGCCGGTCGCTGGGTCGGACGTGGCGACAAGAACGGCGCGGACGGCGTCGCCGTCGAGGCCATGCGCTACATGATCTCCTCGGTCACCATGAACGGCACCGTCGTCATCGGTGAGGGCGAGAAGGACAACGCCCCCATGCTCTACAACGGCGAGCTGGTCGGCGACGGGACGGGTCCGGAGGTCGACGTCGCCGTGGACCCGATCGACGGCACCACCCTGACCGCCAAGGGCATGAACAACGCTGTCGCCGTGATGGCCGTCGCCCCGCGCGGAGCGATGTACGACCCGTCGGCCGTCTTCTACATGGAGAAGCTCGTCACCGGCCCCGAGGCCGCCGACGTCGTCGACATCCGCCTCCCGATCGCGGACAACATCCGCGCCGTGGCCAAGGCCAAGGCCAAGCACGTCGAGGACGTCACCGTCGTGATCCTCGACCGTCCCCGCCACGAGAAGATGGTGGAAGAGATCCGCGCCGCCGGCGCCCGGATCAAGTTCATCTCCGACGGCGACGTGGCCGGCGCCATCATGGCGGCCCGTCCCGACACCGGCGTCGACCTCATGCTCGGCATCGGCGGCACCCCCGAGGGCATCATCACCGCGTGCGCCATCAAGGCCATCGGTGGCACGATCCAGGGCAAGCTGTGGCCCATCGACGACGACGAGCGCCAGCGCGCCCTCGACGCCGGCCACGACCTGGACCGGGTGCTGCACACCAACGACCTGGTCACCGCCGACGACT
>JAZQNT010000259.1:0-1985 GCA_045627505.1 Nocardioides sp. | reverse complement strand
GAACTCGACGTGGCGGACCGTGGATCGCGACAGCGTGGGGTACTGGACCACCGCGACCTGGTGGGTGAGCTGGGAGAGCATGCGAGTGGAGCGCTGGACCACGTCCTCGAGGTCGACCGCGCCGTCGAGGAA
Source organism: Nocardioides sp. (assembly GCA_045627505.1). Lineage (GTDB taxonomy): Bacteria > Actinomycetota > Actinomycetes > Propionibacteriales > Nocardioidaceae > Nocardioides. Next base: position 1,853 of record JAZQNT010000259.1, on the reverse strand, counting down.
GGTGGAGATCGCGCGCTTCTCGGCCGTCGACATCGGCTTGAGGGTGGCCAACCGGTCCACGAAGAGGCGATAGCCCTTGTCGGTGGGAACCCGTCCAGCGCTGGTGTGCGGCTGGTGGATGTACCCCTCCTCCTCCAGCGCAGCCATGTCGTTGCGCACCGTGGCCGGCGAGACGCCCAGCCCGTGGCGCTCGACCAGTGCCTTGGACCCCACGGGTTCCTCGGTCGAGACGTAGTCCTCGACGATGGCGCGCAGCACCGCGAGTTTCCGCTCTTCGGACACCTCACTCCTCCTGCTCGCATGGGCGGGGCTCGGGACCCCGCCGGTGGACCTCATCCGCCGACCACGCCCTCGGCACCTGCCGGGACCGTCGCTGGCACTCAGGACGAACGAGTGCCAGTCTACCCGCCTGGCGCCACTTCAGAACGCAGCGTGACACGTCGCACCCCCACAACCGGTCGAACGCTGGTCCGAACCGCTGTTTCGAACACTGCTCCGAGCCGCTGTTCCGAGCACTGTTCCGAAGGCTGATCCGCAGGCTGATCCGCAGGGTGGGCCCGACCCGAGCCCGGGCACCTGGACCGAGAGGCGGACCGCAGGCTCTCGCCGCACTACGCTGGCCCCGTGACGGACCACAGCCAGTTCACCGAGGTCGCCGACCGCGTCTGGATCAGGCGGCACCCCTGGCTGGACGTCACCACCACCGCCGTGGGTGGGAGCGACGGCGTGCTGGTGGTCGACACGGGCGGGTCCGGGACGGTCGCCCGCGACCACGTGGACGCCGTAGGTCGCCTCGGGGCGGGCGAGGTGCTGGCCGTGGTCAACACGCACTGGCACTTCGACCACAGCTTCGGCAACGCCGTCTTCCACGACTCCTGGCCGAACGCCGCGTTCTGGGCCCATGAGGACGCCGTCTCCGAGCTGGCGCGCCGCGGCGCGGGCGCGCGCGCAGAACTCAGCACCCCCGGGCACCCTGACTCCGCGGGCCACGAGGCGGAGATCGCCGAGACCGAGGTCCGCGTCCCGGAACACTCCTTCTCCGCCGCCCGTGTCCTCGACCTCGGCGGACGACTGGTCGAGCTGCTGCACCCGGGACGGGGCCACACCGCCGGGGACGCCGTGCTTCACGTGCCGGACGCACGGGTGCTGCTCGCAGGCGACCTGGTGGAGGAGTCAGGTGCGCCCTGCTACGGCGACGACTCCTACCCCCTGGACTGGCCCGGCACCCTCGGCGTCCTGCTCGACATGCTCGGGGAGGACACCGTGGTCGTGCCCGGGCACGGGGCGCCCGTCGACCGGGGCTTCGTCGAGGAGCAGCGAGGCCTGCTCGGCGTGGTGGCCGAGACGGTGAGGGGTCTGGCCGCCGCCGGGGTGGGGGTCACGGAGGCGCTCGACGCGGGCGAGTGGCCGTGGCCACGTGAGGTGGTGCGGCACGCGGTGGAGCGCGGCTACTCCCAGCTGCCCCGCGACGCCCGGCGCCTTCCCCTCGCCTGATCCCCCAACCTGACTGCCGGCCTGACCGCTGACCAGACCGCTGGCCGGTCCGCTGGCCGGTCCGCTGGCCTACGTGTGATCCATGGGTGCCCGGAACCGGTGCCAACCGGTGCCCGGAACCGGTGCCCGGGCGCGTCCTGCATCGGTTGCGTCGCTGCCAGGTCCTAGCGTTGTCCCCGTGTCTTCCCCCACGAACCGATACGGAACCGACGTCCTCCCCGGCGACTGGCGCGTCCCCCAGCGCGGTCGCGCCCAGGAACAGCCCGCAGAGCTGGGCATGGTGGTCGAGGAGGTGACCACCGACTGGTGCGGCGAGATCGTGGCCATCGACCGCGACCTGCGCACCGTGACCCTCGAGG
>JAZQNT010000258.1:0-7208 GCA_045627505.1 Nocardioides sp. | reverse complement strand
GTGGTCTCCATGCGCTTCGGCCTGACCGACGGCCAGCCGAAGACCCTGGACGAGATCGGCAAGGTCTACGGCGTGACGCGTGAGCGCATCCGTCAGATCGAGTCGAAGACCATGTCGAAGTTGCGTCACCCGTCGCGCTCGCAGGTGCTGCGCGACTACCTCGACTGAGTCACGACGAGCAACCTCCTCGAGGCCCTTCCGCTGCGGCGGGAGGGCCTCGAGCCGTTTCGGGGTGTCGCGAGTGAAGAGAGGGTGTGGACGGGACGTCGCTGGGTAGGTGAGCCGTGGACACGCTCCAGTTGGCGAAGGGAGCCCCCACGGTCCACCTCGTGGCTGCTGCCGCTGAAGGCGCACCCGCCCGTTCCGGCCTGCGCCGTCCAGCACCAGCACTGCTGACGACGGTTGCGCTCGTTGCCCTCACCGCAGTCCCCACGTCTGCCTCCGCGGCTCCCGGGACGGTCTTCACCGATGATGGGCCAGATCCCTTGGGGCGGACATCAGGCGCGCCCGTGTCGTCCGCAGACTCTCGACGTGGGGACGCTGGGGGAGGGTGCTTCACTGCGACTCCGGCGTGCGGATCAACTGGCGCACCGACCGGGTCCCCCTGGCCCTGAGCCGCGACTGCCTCGGGGACGCCCGGTCCGTCCGGGTGGCGCTGAAGTCGCGGGAGTGCGGCCGGGGATGAAGCCGCGGGCTGACTGGGTGCAGGGGCGTCGCCAGTGGACCCCGCCGGTCGCCCGGACCTGAACCCTGCGATGACCTGAACCCTGCGATGCCCTGAACCCTGCGACGCTCAGACGACCAGCAGCCCCGCAAGCCAGATCATCGTCGCCGCGACGCCCGCTGCCAGTTCGATGGCGATGCTGAGCCCCACCGCCTTGAGGGCGTGCTTGGTGGACGGCCAAGCGGCCGAGGCGCCCAGACGGCGGTGCTCGGCCAGGTAGACGCCGAGGACGAAGCCGAGGAAGAGCCCCACGACGGGCACCACGAAGAACCCGAGGAACCCGAGGACGCCTCCGACGACGAGCGTGGAGTTCGGCACGCCTGCCACCTTGAGCCGCTTGCCCGGCACCGCGTACTTCACCACTGCGCCGGCAGCGAGGAACGCGGTGACCAGCCCCATGACCACCCAGCCGGCCGGGGTGCCCATCGCCACGGCCCACACGAGGATCGCCCCGAGGATCAGCAGGGTCCCCGGGAGCACGGGCACGACGATCCCGACCAGGCCGACGGCGATCAGCAGGGCGACGATCAGGTTGGTCGTGAGCACCGGCACAGGCTGCCACACCGATCACGGTCACCCGAGCCGCGGGCCGCCGAAAATGCGAGCGGCCCCGGACCGTCGGGTCCGGGGCCGCGTTGCGGTCTGGGGGTCAGCGGTTGGCGAGCTTGTGGGTCTCGTCGTGGACGGACACCGCGATCTCACGGAGCTTGTCACCGTGCTCACGGGCGTGGTGCGCGCAGAAGAGCAACTCGCCGCCGTTCTGGAGCTCGACCCGGAGGTAGGCCTGGGCACCGCAACGGTCGCAACGGTCCTCCGCCGTGAGGGCGGGCGTGGGGGCAACTGCAGTAGTCACATCGGCCTCATTTCTGTGCTTCGGTGTCGGTTCCAACGTACCGGGTGAGGAAAAGATTCCCAGCCCTGGTCCGACGTACCCATCCAATCATGATGTTGCCGACCGCGTCGCTCCAATTCCCTGCGGCACGCCCGGAGGGTGTTGCCTCTCTCACACTACTGCCTCGCGACCAAATGGGGCAGCAGCGTGGCGACCCAGATGTGTCGGGGGGCCCGGGTAGATTCTCCACACGTGGCAGCCCCCAGCGACAACACGTACAACGCGGCGCACCTCCTGGTCCTTGAGGGCCTCGAGGCGGTGCGCAAGCGTCCCGGCATGTACATCGGATCCACGGACACCCGCGGACTGATGCACTGCCTGTGGGAGATCATCGACAACGGCGTGGACGAGGCCCTGGCCGGTCACGCCACCGACGTCGAGATCACCCTGCACCCCGACGGCTCGGTGGAGGTCTACGACAACGGTCGCGGCATCCCGACCGACAAGGAGCCCAAGACCGGACTGCCCGGCGTGGAGGTCGTGGCGACCAAGCTGCACGCCGGCGGCAAGTTCGGTGGCGGCTCCTACAACGCGACCGGCGGTCTGCACGGTGTGGGTCTGAGCGTGGTGAACGCGCTCTCCTCGCGCATGGACATCGACGTCGACCGTTCCCCGGCGACGCAGGGCCTGTCGTTCCGTCGCGGTGTCCCCGGTGTCTTCGACGGCGAGGGACCGGACGCAGAGTTCGTCGCGCAGTCCGGGCTCACCCGCAAGGGCAAGCGGGTGGCCAAGGGGCGGACCGGTACCCGGGTCAGGTTCTGGCCCGACCGCCAGATCTTCACCAAGGACGCGAAGATCGAGATCGAGGGTCTGGTGGGCCGGGCCCGCCAGACGTCCTACATCGTCCCGGGCCTGGGCCTGACGATCACCGACCTGCGTGGCGAGGAGCCGGTCACCGAGACGTTCCGCCACGAGGGTGGCATCTCCGAGTTCGTCGAGTTCCTCTCCTCCGGCGAGCCGGTCACCGACGTGCTGCGGCTGCAGGGAGCGGGTTCCTTCAAGGAGACGGTCCCGCTGCTCGACGAGAAGGGGCACATGGTGCCCCAGGAGGTCGAGCGCGAGCTCGGGGTCGACGTCGCGCTCCGGTGGGACAAGGGCTACGAGAACACCGTCAGGTCGTTCGTCAACGTGATCGCCACCCCCAAGGGCGGCACCCACGTGAGCGGCTTCGAGCAGGCGCTCACGAAGACGTTCAACGACGTCATGCGCAGCACCAAGGCGCTCAAGGTCAACGACGCCGACGTGATCAAGGACGACGTGCTCGAGGGGCTGACGGCCGTCGTCACGGTGCGCCTGGCGGAGCCGCAGTTCGAGGGCCAGACCAAGGAGATCCTCGGCACCCCGGCGGCGCGCAACGTGGTGCGCAAGGTGGTGGCTTCCGAGCTCAAGGAATTCCTGACCTCCTCCAAACGCGACGCGAAGTCCCAGGCGAAGCTCCTGATGGAGAAGGTCGTCTCGGCGTCGAAGACGCGCCTCACGCTGCGTCAGCAGAAGGAGACCCAGCGTCGCAAGAACGCGCTGGAGTCCTCGGCCCTGCCCGCGAAGCTGGCCGACTGCCGTGCCGGCGACAACGAGCGCACCGAACTCTTCATCGTCGAGGGTGACTCTGCGCTGGGCACGGCCAAGCTGGCCCGCAACCCCGAGTTCCAGGCGCTGCTGCCGATCCGCGGCAAGATCCTCAACGTGCAGAAGGCCTCGGTGGCCGACATGCTGAAGAACGCCGAGTGCTCCTCGATCATCCAGGTGGTCGGTGCCGGGTCGGGACGCACCTTCGACCTGGACGCCCGGCGCTACGGCCGGGTCATCTTCATGGCGGACGCCGACTCCGACGGCGCCCACATCCGCTGTCTGCTGGCGACCCTGTTCTTCAAGTACATGCCGGGCCTGCTGGAGGCCGGTCGCGTCTACACGGCCGTCCCGCCGCTGCACCGGATCGAGCTGACCAACCCCAAGAAGGGGATGGACAAGTACGTCTACACGTACTCCGACGACGAGATGCGCCGCAGGCTCGCCGAGCTCAAGAAGAAGAACGTCCGCTGGAAGGACCCGGTGCAGCGCTACAAGGGGCTGGGTGAGATGGACGCCGACCAGCTGCAGGAGACCACGATGGACCCGCGGCACCGCACGCTGCGTCGCCTGACCGTGGACGACGCGAAGGAGGCCGCGGAGGTCTTCGAGCTGCTGATGGGCTCCGACGTGGCGCCGCGCAAGGAGTTCATCGTCCAGGGTGCCTACGAGGTCGACCTGGAGACGCTCGACGCCTGAGGACGTCGTCTCAGGCAAGGACAGAGGGCCACGACCTGGCGGTCGTGGCCCTCTGTCTGATTCTCCGGAGGCTGATGCTGATGCTTCTCCGGAGGCCGGGACTCAGACGATCCGCTCCATGAGGCCGGAGTCCACGTCGTACATGAAACCGCCCACCTCGATGGTGGCAGGGATGAGCGGGTGCGTCTGCACCTTGCGCACGTCCTCCAGCAGGCCCTGGTGCTGGTCGGTGGTGACACCGAAGGAGGCCCAGGAGGCGTCCACACCGGAGGACTCGGTGATGAGCTCGCGGACCTTGTTCTCCGAGTGCTTCGCCATCGCGCACTTGGTGTGCGGGACGACGAGGATGCGCTCCACGCCCAGCAGGTGGACACCGAGGACGAGGGCCTCGAGCGCCTGCGGGGTGACGCGGCCACCCGGGTTGCGGAAGATCTTGGCGTCACCGTGCTTCAGTCCCAGCATCGCCAGCGGGTCGATGCGGGAGTCCATGCAGGTGACGAGGGCGACGCCAGCGTGCGCCTTGCCGTCGAAACCGCCGAGCGTGAAGTCGGCGGCGAACTTCTTGTTGGCCTCGAGGAGGTCGTCGAAATCAGCCATGGGCCCACCCTATGCCTGCGGTGTCGCCCACCTTGGACCGCGTGGCACTTCGCAGCACCACGAGTGCCACGAGGGCCGCCAGGGCGCACACGAGGGCGGCGCCGGCGAACACGGTCGACTCCTGGGCGATGCCCGCCTGTTTGAGCAGCAGCGTGAACTCTCGGCAGCGCGACGAGCCGCCGCACACCTCACGCACCGGAGGGATCGAGTCGGCCTCGGCGTAGTAGCGACGGAGCCCGATTGTGGTCAGCACCGAGATCCCCACCAGCATCCCGACCATCCGGGCCACCACGACCAGCGCGCTGCTCAGACCGTGCACCGCGCGATCGGTGAAGGCCAGCACTGCGGCGTTGACGGGGGCCAGGGCCAGCCCGAATCCCAGTCCGCACAGCACCAGGGTGGGCGTGGCGTGCCAGGTGTGCAGAGCGTCGATGTCCCACCGGGACATGAGCCCGAACCCGACGGCTGAGGCCAGCATGCCCGCCGCGGTGACCGGCGCGGCCCCGAAGCGACGGGTGCCGTAGCCGCCCAGCACCGCGCCGACCGGCAGGGCCACGAGGAACTTCACGAGTTCGAGCGCTGCACCGACCTGGTCGTCGCTGTGGACCGTGGTGCGGGCGAACAGCGGCACGTCGATGAGCGCAGCGACCAGTGCGGCACCCACCAGGAAGCTCACCAACAGCGAACCCCAGGCGGGGACGGCGGAGAGAGCCCCCCTGGGGACCAGCGGGTCCGGGGCTCGGCGCAGGTGGACCACGAACGCGATCGCACCGAAGGTGGCCCCGAGCAGGTACCACCGGCCGTGCGCGGAGAAGACCTCCACCTTCGGGTCCGCGGTGGCGAAGGCCAGCACCACGCCGCCGAGCGCGACGGCCAGGAAGGTGGCCCCGACCAGGTCGGCCCGGACGGCTGCGCGCACCCAGGGGCGCAGGTCGAGGAGCGGACGTCGGGCGGTCAGCAGCCTGAGGACGAACAGCACCGCGAGCAGGCCCGTGGCCACGCCGACGGGGGTGGACCAGCGGCCGCCGGTGTCGGTGAACGGGACGAACATCTCGCCCCAGAAGAGGTCGCGCATGACCACCGACGGGCGCAGGAACACCAGCGTGGTGGCCAGGAGCAGCGCCAGGCCAAGGCCCACCCCGATCAGGTCGGGCAGGCCGCGAGGTCGGGAGGTCGAGGCCACCGGTCCTGCTGGACGATCGGCACCGCGACGCTGTCCGGCGAGCACGCGCAGCGCGGCAGCCAGCGCCAGGCCCACCGCGAGGTTCAGGGCGAAGATGGCGCGCCAGTCGGCGACCGCGAGCACGACCGCACCGAGCAGCGGTCCCAGGACTGAGCCGATCTCCTGCACGGCCGAGACCAGCCCGAGCGGCACCCCTCGTCGGTGCGGGGGGTAGAGGTCGGCGACCAGGGCCAGGGTGGCCGGGACCAGCCCGCCGCCACCGACGCCCTGCAGGAACCGTCCCGAGACCATCGACGTCATGTCGTACGCCAGGGCCGTCAGGAGCGACCCGAGGGCGAACAGCAGCAGCGAGGCAACCAGGACGGGCACCCGGCCGTGCAGGTCAGCGATGCGTCCGATCAGCGGGAGCATCGCCACGTACCCGAGCAGGAAGCCCGAGACGACCGGAGCCGCGCGCTGCAGCTGGTCGACCGGCACCCCGACGCCGGCCATCATGTCGGGCAGGGCCAGGACCACCACGTAGGTGTCGGCGGCCGCGAAGGCCACGGCCAGGGCGGCCAGCACGAGCAGCGCGCGGGTGCGGCGCGTCGAGCTCGCGTCGTCCATGGCGCTCAGGGAGCCGTGATGGTGCGCTCGAGCCCGAGGTCGGTGACCTCGAGGCGGTAGGTCATCTCGTCGGTGTCGGGGTAGAAGACGCCGGTCATGTCGACCTCGCTCAGGTCGCCGTCGGAGTCGATCCGGTAGACCACGTCGAACGTGTCGCCCGTGCTGGACGGGATGACGTCCTGCATGGTGTCGCCGTCGACGGTGCCTGAGTAGGTGGTCAGCCGCTCGCGGTTGTTCTCCCCACCGCGGACGGTCTTGCCCCGCTCCACGTCCTCGGTGGCGGTGAGCAGCGCCCCGACGCCGTGCTCGGCCCCGAGCAGGCGGGACGGGTCCGGTGCCCCGTAGTCGGCCGGGTCGATGTCGGACCACCCCTTGGTCAGCGGGATCTGGGCCCACACCTTGTCGTCCACGCCGATCACGGGCACCTGGAAGTCGGTCCCCGACAACCGCACCGTGAGGGTGCCGTCGAACGCGGGCGCGGAGGTGATGTCGCCCTCGGCCCCGACAACCCCGGTGGTGCCGTCCGGGAAGCTGGACGTCTCCAGGGTGAAGTGGGCGCCCGAGGTCCCCGCGAGCCTCTGCGCTGCACCGTTGAGGACCTCGGACGGCGTCGCGCCGTCCTTGTCTCCGTCGTTCGCGTCGTCGCCGCTGCAGGCCGCGAGGGTGACGACCAGCGCCAAGGGGAGCACCGCGGTCGCGAGGCGGGTCAAGGGGGAGTTCATCTCAGTCCTCCAGCGGAAGGGTGTCCTGGCCGCCGTCGGCGTCCGGGGTTATTGGGTATGTTCATCGAAGAAACAGTATAATATCTTAGCATTATCAGCTCGGTTTTCTGCGAATCATCACCCTGATTTTCGTTAAGAACGATTACTCTCGTCGGTATAGGTGTTGAGGTATCCGCAGCCTCGGTAGGAACCGCAGGATTGTCATCAATCTGCACTTCC
>JAZQNT010000257.1:0-10282 GCA_045627505.1 Nocardioides sp. | reverse complement strand
CGTCGCCCCGCGCGGAGCGATGTACGACCCGTCGGCCGTCTTCTACATGGAGAAGCTCGTCACCGGCCCCGAGGCCGCCGCCGTCGTCCACATCCGCCTCCCGATCGCGGACAACATCCGCGCCGTGGCCAAGGCCAAGGCCAAGCACGTCGAGGACGTCACCGTCGTGATCCTCGACCGTCCCCGCCACGAGCAGATGGTGGAAGAGATCCGCGCCGCCGGCGCCCGGATCAAGTTCATCTCCGACGGCGACGTGGCCGGCGCCATCATGGCCGCCCGTCCCGGCACCGGCGTCGACCTGATGCTCGGCATCGGCGGCACCCCCGAGGGCAACATCACCGCCTGCGCCATGAAGGCCATCGGCGGCGTCATCCAGGGTCGCCTGTGGCCCACCGACGACGAGGAGCGCCAGCGCGCCCTCGACGCCGGCCACAACCTCGACCCCGAGCACGTCCTGCACACCGATGACCTGGTCACCGGCGACGACTGCTTCTTCGTCGCCACCGGCATCAGCGACGGCGAGCTGCTCCAGGGCGTCCGCTACCTGCCCAAGGGCGGCGCCACCACGCACTCCCTTGTCATGCGCTCGCGCACCGGCACCATCCGTCAGGTCATCTCCGAGCACCAGCTCGGCAAGATGAAGGGCATCTCGGCCCTCAGCTTCGACTACTGAGCACTCCACTCACTGAGCACTTCGCCCACTGAGCGCCAGAACAGCGGAGCCGTCCCGGCGGGACGGCTCCGCTGTTCTCATTTCGGTGCGAACTCCGCCTCCCTGCTCCGCCTTCCCTGCTCCCCGACGCTCTGCTTCTCGGGCCCCACCACCCAAACCCTGCCAAAGACGTCCACCGGGCGCCGGGCAGACGTTCTTGACCTCCTCTGCCGCCTGCGCGGGGCACTCGGGGGTTGAACAGCGAACCCAATGGGTCTAGATATGGTCTAGATCACATCGGGAGGTGGGATGGCGAATTCACACCAGCGACGCCCTCGAGGGTTCCGCGCCACGGCAGTCGTCACCGCCCTGATCGCGGCCTCAGCGGGCCTGGTCGCCTGCGGCGACGACGGCGAGGGAGCCGACGGACGGGCCGTCCTCAACTGGTACGTCAACCCGGACGGCCAGGAGGTGATGACCCAGCTCGCGAAGGACTGCTCCACCGACAAGTACGAGATCGCCACCCAGTTCCTCCCCTCCAGCGCCACCGACCAGCGCACCCAGCTGGCCCGTCGGCTCGCGGCCGAGGACTCCTCGACCGACCTGATGAGCCTGGACCCGGTCTTCATCCCGGAGTTCGCCAGCGCGGGGTGGCTCACCCCCTTCACCGGTGACCTCGCCGACAAGGTCATGGACGACGTGCTCGACGGGCCCGCCAGCACAGCCGTGTGGGAGGACGAAGTGGTGGCGGCACCGCAGTGGGCCAACACCCAGGTCCTCTGGTACCGCAAGTCGCTGGCCGTGGCCGCCGGGCTGGACATGTCGAAGCCCGTGACCTGGGAGCAGATCATCAAGGGCGCCGCGGACAACGGCGCCACCGTCGGCGTCCAGGGCAACAAGTACGAGGGCTACATGGCCTGGATCAACGCCCTGGTCCTCGGAGCCGGTGGCGAGATCGTCACCGACACCGAGGCCGGGCGCGACGCCAAGGTGGAGATCGACTCCGAGGCCGGGAAGGCCGCAGCCACGGTGATCCAACGCCTGGCCGACTCCAAGGCCGCCCAACCCGACCTGAGCGTCTCGAACGAGGGCACCAGCACCGGCTTCATGTTCCCGCCCGGCGGAGGGCCGGGAGAGTTCATGGTCAACTGGACCTTCGCCTACTCCAACTACGCGGAGACCCCCGAGAAGGACGACCTCGGCTGGGCTCGCTACCCCGCGACGGTGGAGGGCGAGGAGTCACGCCCGCCCATCGGTGGCATCAGCATCGGGGTGGGCGCCTACGGCAAGCACACCGACCTCGCGCAGGACGCGGCGCTGTGCCTGATCAGTGCCGACACGCAGAAGACCCTCGCCGTCGACAACGGGATGATGCCGGTGGCCAGCTCGGTCTACGAGGCCGAGGAGCTGGCGAAGGCCTACCCCAAGGACCTGCTCAACCTCTGGCGGGAGTCGATCGAGAACGGCGGCCCGCGTCCGAGCAGCCCCTTCTACAGCCAGATCTCCGGCGCGATCCAGAGCACCTGGCACCCGCCGAACTCGGTCAACCCCAACACGACGCCGCGGAAGTCCGCCGAGTTCCTCTCCGACGTGCTCCAGGGAAAGAGGTTGCTGTGACCACCACCGTCACCGCGCCACGCTCGGCCGAAGGGCGTCCCACGCCGCGGGCGTCCGACCGAACGCGCAACGAGAACCGGCTGGGGCAACGGCTGGTGGCGCCAGCCGTTGCGCTGATGCTGCTGGTCACCGCGTTCCCGATGTTCCGGGCGCTCTGGCTGAGCTTCTACGACTACAGCCTCACCGCCCCCGATGACCGGAAGTTCATCGGTGTCGACAACTACGTCACCGCGCTCACCGACTCGCTCTTCTGGACCACCACCCTCAACACCGTCTTCATCATGGTGGTGACCGTGGTGGTCGAGCTGGTGATCGGTTTCGCGTTCGCGATGGTGATGCACCGCATCGTGTTCACGCGCGGGTTGATCCGCACCTCGATCCTGATCCCGTACGGCATCATCACCGTCGTGTCCGGCTTCGCCTGGCAGTTCGCGTTCAGCAACTCCAACGGCTTCGTGAACGGCTGGCTACCGTTCGTCGGCGACAGCTTCAACTGGTTCGGCGACTACTGGTCGGCCATGGCGGCGATCATGGTCTCGGAGATCTGGAAGACCACGCCGTTCATGTCGCTGCTCCTGCTGGCCGGCCTGTCGCAGGTCTCCGAGGACCTGCTGGAGGCGGCCAAGGTGGACGGGGCCACCTGGTGGCAGCGGCTGTGGCGGGTGATCCTGCCCAACATGCGCTCGGCGATCATGGTCGCCGTCCTCTTCCGCGCGCTGGACGCGTACCGCATCTTCGACAACATCTTCGTCATGACGGCCGGCGCCCAGGGCACCGAGTCGGTGTCCTTCCTGACCTACCGCCAGGTGATCGAGCAGTTCCAGCTGGGCATGGGTTCGGCCCTGTCCGTGCTGCTCTTCCTCTCGGTCGTGCTGGTCTCCTTCCTGATCATCAAGGTCTTCCGGGTGGACCTCTCCGCAGCCAGGCAGGAGCGCTGACATGAGAGCAGTGAAGCGGTACGTCGGGCTCGGGCTGGGTGTCACCCTGATCATGCTCTGGTGCCTGTTGCCGGTGGCCTGGATCATCTCGCTGAGCTTCAAGTCCCAGGAGGCCGTGACCGTGGGCTCCCCCGGGTTCCTGCCCGCGGAGGGCGCTCGCGCGGGGTGGCAGAACTACGTCGACGTCCTCAACGACGAGCAGTTCCGCCGGGCGATCCTGAACTCGGTGGGCATCTCGCTCATCGCCACCGTGCTGTCGGTGGCGCTGGCCACCCTGGCCGCGTACGCGATCGCGCGCCTGGAGTTCAAGGGCAAACGCTTCGTGCTCTCCACCGCCCTGGTGATCGCGATGTTCCCGGTGGTGGCGCTGGTCGGTCCGCTGTTCGACATGTGGCGCACCTTCGGGATCTACGACACCTGGCTCGGACTGATCATCCCGTACATGTCGTTCACGTTGCCCCTGGCGATCTGGACCCTCTCCTCCTTCTTCCGCGAGATCCCGTGGGAGATGGAGCAGGCGGCCCAGGTGGACGGCGCCACGTCGTGGCAGGCGTTCAGGAAGGTGATCGTCCCGCTCGCGGCGCCCGGGGTGTTCACGGCGGCGATCCTGACCTTCTTCTTCGCCTGGAACGACTTCGTCTTCGGCATCTCCCTCACCTCGACAGAACGAGCGCGACCCATCCCGGCGGCGTTGTCCTTCTTCGTGGGCCCCGACCCGTTCAACCGACCCGCCTCGCTGCTCGCTGCGGCCGCGGTCGTCGCAACGGTCCCGATCGTCCTCATCGTCCTGCTGTTCCAGCGCAAGATCGTCGCCGGAATCACCTCCGGCGCAGTGAAGGGGTGAGTCATGGCTTCCATCACCATGCGAAACGTCGTGAAGCGCTACAGCGACGGCTTCGAGGCCGTCAACGACATCAGCATCGACGTCGCGGACGGCGAGTTCGTGATTCTGGTCGGCCCCTCGGGCTGCGGGAAGTCGACGCTGCTGCGGATGGTCGTCGGTCTGGAGGACATCACCTCGGGCGAGGTCCTGATCGGCGACCGCCGGGTCAACGACCTGGCGCCCCGCGACCGCAACCTGGCCATGGTCTTCCAGAACTACGCCCTCTACCCGCACCTGACCGTGCGGGAGAACATCGCCTTCCCGCTGAAGCTGGCCAAGGTGCCCAAGGACGAGATCGCGGAGCGCGTGCGCAAGGCCGCGGAGACCCTGGAGCTGGAGGACCACCTCGACCGCAAGCCGGCCAACCTGTCGGGCGGCCAGCGCCAACGCGTTGCCATGGGGCGAGCCCTGGTGCGCGACGCCGACGCCTTCCTCTTCGACGAGCCGCTCTCCAACCTCGACGCCAAGCTGCGTGGCCAGATGCGCACCGAGATCTCCCGGCTGCAGCGGCAGCTGGGCATCACCACCATCTACGTGACCCACGACCAGACCGAAGCGATGACGCTCGGGGACCGGGTGGCCGTCCTGCGGCGCGGAATGCTCCAGCAACTGGCCACTCCCCGCGAGCTCTACGAGAACCCGGGCAACCTCTTCGTCGCGGGCTTCATCGGGTCGCCGCCGATGAACTTCCTGCCGGCCGAGGTGCGCGGGTCGCGGGTCTCTCTGCCGTTCGGTGAGGTGGCGTTGCCGCCGGACAAGGCGGAGATGATCACGCGGACCGGACATGAGGGCCTGCTCATCGCTGGCATCCGCCCCGAGTACTTCGAGGACGCCGCGACGGTGGAGCACAGGGGCGACCAGACGTTCCACGCCCCGGTGGAGGTCGTGGAGTGGCTGGGCCACGAGGCGTACGCCTACGTCCCGTTCGAGGTCCCGGACTCGGTCCGCTCCGAGCTGGAGCAGCTGGCCAAGGACCTCGACAGCGAGTCGCTCCGCCACCAGATGGTGGTCCAGCTCGAGGGCACCACCAAGATCCAGGAGGGCGGGGACGCAGAGTTGTGGGTCAACTCGGACATGATCCACCTCTTCGACCCCGTCTCGGGCGACAACCTGACGCTCGACCGCGAGCACTGCGGGCACGTCCCGGGCCTGCGTCCGCTGGACGAGCGGTCCCAGGACGACGGTCCCCGGCACGCCGGGACCCCGCCGCTGTCGGAGGATCCGAACCTGCCCGGGACGCCTCCGGGGGGCTCACACGAGGCCCACGGTTCCGTCCAGGAGTAGGGCCACGGGAGTAGGGCCGCGCGAGGATCAGGCGGCGTGCTCGACCGGGAGCATCAGCACCGGGCTGGGCTGCGCCACCGCGCGGACGATCCTGGTGACCACCTTCGGCGCGACCACCATGCCCAGGTGGCTGGCCTGCACGGTCACCACGCAGGCCTGGGTGTCGACGCAGGCCCGGTGGTCCACCGCCCCGTCCCGCGGGGAGGTGAAGGCGGTGAAGGTGAGTCCGGCGGCCAGAGGAGTCCGGCAGGTCGCGTAGGCCAACCGCGCGCACTCCCCCGCCACACAGTCACGCTCCATCAGGCCCTTCACCCCCACTTTGCTGAGGATCGCCAGCGCCTCGACACCGAGAGTCAGGAACGGGTGGTGGGCGCCCGGCGCCTGCATCGGCGAGGCGACGGTGACGATCCCGTCCACCAGGTCGGGACGGCGGGCGGCAAGCCCGCGCGCGAGAAGTCCGCCGAGGCTGTGCCCCACCACCTGCACCCGGTGGCCGGTGCGGTCGTGGACGTGCTCGAGTCGGGCCTCCAGCTCGTCGAGGGCGGCCATCGTGCACCCGACGTTGGCGTGCATCCTGGAGTGCCAGGTGGGGTGACCGGCCCGACGCAGCTCGCCGGCGAGCGGCGCCAGCGAGGCGTCGCCCAAGAAGAATCCGGGGACGAGCAGCACCGGCGCCTCGCCCTGACGGGGGCTGCTCGGCGCGAGCAGGCCCAGTCCCCGGCGTAGACCGCTGTGGACCACCTGCCGGGTGACCTCTCCCACGAGCCCCGTCTCGCGCAGCAGACCCACGAGCGAAGGAACTCTGTACCCCTCGCCCCTCAGGAAGGGCGCCATCGTGGTGCTGGTCACACCCTGACGCTACGCCCGCTCAGCGCCGACGGCGGCGCCTTTCCTCGGAAAAGTGGTACCCGACTCAGCCGCCGAGCAGCTTCTTCAACCCGCCGGGCTCCCCCGGCATCCGCTTCCGGGTGACGCTCACCGCACCCATGAACGCGACGCCCTTGACCCGCACGACCGGCGCGCCGGGGGCGAACTCGGGCGGCACCCGGTCGCGGGTCTGGGAGAAGTCACCCATGAACCCGGTCCCCTCCACGACCACGTGCGTGCCGGCGTTGACGTAGACGCTCACCTCGCCCATCACCGCGTTCGCGGTGATGATGGTCTCCGGCGCGCTGAACACGGCCTGACGCAGGTCGATGGTGACCGACCCCATCATCGCGAACGCGCTGTGCGCGGCCGGGACGCGCCAGACGCCCTTGCGGTCGACGGCTGACATCATCGCGACCGAACTGGCGGGGGACGGCACCGAGGCAGGCACCAGCGGCTGCGGCCCGGCCAGCGGCTGCAGCGCCCGGTCGGCCGCGGGCAGGTCCATCGTCAGCGGGAGCAGGTCGGCGTACACCTTGGCGGCGTAGGCCGCGCCCAGCCGTTCGTCGAGCTCGTCGAGGTCCAGGCGTCCCTGGGCCGCCGCTTCGCGCAGGGCCTCGGCCACCTGATGCCGGTCGTCGTCGGACACACGCATCTGCGACGGGTCATGGGGCTGCATTGCCCCAGCGTATCGAGCCGCAGCGCCAGCGTGGGCGAGGCGTCAGCGCGAGGCATGCACCGTGGCGGGCCCGTGCCCTGAGACGGCGTGCGGCTCGTAGGGGGCCTCGAACTCGGCGACCTCCTCGGGCGTGAGCTCGAGGTCGACGGCCGCCACCGCGTCGGCGAGGTGCTGCGGCTTGGTGACGCCGACAATCGGGGACGCCACCTGGGGCCGCGACATCAACCAGGCCAGCGCCACCTGGGCCGGCGCGACACCGCGCCGTTCGGCCAGCGTCACCACGCTCTCCACGATCGTCCGGTCGGAGTCCGGGTAGAGGCTCTTGCCCCAGTTGTCGCCCTTGCTCCGGGTGGTCTCGGTGCCCCACGGGCGGGTCAGCTTGCCGCGCGCCAGCGGGCTCCACGGCAGCAGGCCGACGCCTTGGTCGGCGCAGAGCGGGACCATCTCCCGCTCCTCCTCCCGATAGAGGAGGTTGTAGTGGTTCTGCATCGAGACGAACTTGGTCCACCCGTTCGCCTCGGCGAGGTACTGCGCCTTGGAGAACTGCCAGGCGAACATCGACGACGCGCCGATGTAGCGGGCCTTGCCGGCCTTCACCACGTCGTGCAGCGCCTCCATCGTCTCCTCGATCGGGGTGGAGTCGTCCCAGCGGTGGATCTGGTAGAGGTCGACGTGGTCCGTGTCCAGGCGGGTGAGCGAGGCGTCGATCTCGCGCATGATCGCGCGCCGCGAGAGCCCTGCACCGTTGGGGCCCGGCCGGGTGCGTCCGTGCACCTTCGTGGCGATCACGACGTCCTCGCGCGGGGCGATCTCCTTGAGGATCTTCCCGGTGATCTCCTCACTGGTCCCGCCCGCGTAGACGTTGGCCGTGTCGAAGACGTTGACGCCCGCCTCCCACGCCGCCGTGATCAGCGGTCGCGCCGCGTCCTCATCCAGCACCCAGTCGTGCCAGCCCTGGTCGCTGCGCCCCCAGCTCATGCACCCGAGCGTGATCGCGGAGACCTCCAGGCCGGTGTTGCCGAGACGGTTGTAGCGCATGGGGGACCTCCGGAGCAGGGGTGAGGACAGCCGGGACGGGCAGGGGCAGGGGCAGTTCCCCGAAAGTGGGGCTGCCCAAGCGTGATCTAGATCATATACGTTCGAGAGGGCGCTGCAGCCGCACGCCGAGGGCACCACACAAGTCACCACACAACGGGTCCCGTGGCGGGAGTCCGACCCAGGTCGGGACCACGGCCCGGGAGGGAAATACATGCACGCACTCCGCCGCACCCGCTCGTCCGCAGCCACCTTGGGGGGCGTCCTCGTGGCCGGGCTCCTGGCCCCGTGGGCGACGCCGGCCCAGGCTGCCCCGACCCCCGCGTCGTTCACCTGCACGCTGCCGATGTTCAGCCGGAGCATGGCGTACCCGACCACCGCGGAGCTCACCGCCCAGCGCGTCTCCCCCGGGTCAGTGCGGCTGACGATCAAGTTGGGGTCGATGCCCGGCCTTGCCCCGGTGCCGCTCAACGGGGCCGCGACCAGCCTGACCGTGACGGCCACCGTCGCCGGCCAGCCAGTGACCCTGACCGGCAGCCACTCGGTCACCGTCGGCCCCAGCGCCCCGATCCCGATGCCCGTGGTCACCGGGACCGCCGGCACCTCGGCCGCCTCCCTCCCGGTCACCGTGACCAAGGTGGACGCGATGTCCAGCGCGATGGGGCTCGACGTGGCCGTCCACTGCACCCCCGACGGCACGTTCAGCCGCACCGTCGCCGTGGCCGAAGCGGCGGCGCCGACCAAGGCGAGCTCCACGACCACGGTCAAGACCACGGTGAGCAAGAAGAGGGTCGCCACGGTCTCCGTGGGCGTCAAGGGCTCCCGGGGCGGCACCGCGACCGGCAAGGTCAAGGTGACCGTCAAGAAGGGCAAGAAGGTCGTCAAGAGCTCGACCCTCACCCTGCGCAAGGGCAAGGCAGCGGTGAAGACGAAGCGGCTGGCGAAGGGGCGGTACGCCGTGACCGTCTCCTACGCGGGCTCCTCGGCCTACAAGGCGTCCAGCCGCAAGGCTGCCTTCCGGGTCCGCTGACACGCGGTCGCCGCCCCGGGCCGGTCGAGCCCGGGGCGCGCTGGCCGACTGCCTCTGGAGGCAAGGGGAACCGTCCTCGATCGAACCGCTGGGAGAGGCAAGCCTCACAAGGCAAGCCCCACCAAACGCGGCGTATCCTGAACCCTCGTGAGCACTGGTCCCGAATTCCGTTACTCCGACCTTCTCCCCATCGGGAAGGACGACACCCCCTACCGACTGATCACCACCGAGGGTGTGAGCACCTTCGAGGTCGACGGCAAGACGTTCCTCAAGGTGGAGCCTGAGGCGATCCAGGCGCTCACCCGTGAGGCGATGCACGACATCTCCCACTACCTGCGTCCTGCGCACCTGCAGCAGCTGCGCAAGATCATCGACGACCCGGAGGCCTCGGGCAACGACCGCTTCGTCGCGCTCGACCTGCTGAAGAACGTCAACATCTCTGCCGGCGGCGTGCTGCCGATGTGCCAGGACACCGGCACCGCGATCGTCATGGGCAAGAAGTCCGAGGGCGTCCTGACCGGCGCAGACGACGCCGAGACCATCTCCAAGGGCGTCTACGACGCCTACACCCAGCTCAACCTGCGTTACTCCCAGCTGGCCCCACTGACCACCTACGAGGAGAAGAACACCGGCACCAACCTGCCGGCGCAGATCGAGATCTACTCGACCCCTCAGGACTCCGGCAAGCCGGAGTACAAGTTCCTCTTCATGGCCAAGGGCGGCGGCTCGGCCAACAAGTCGTTCCTCTTCCAGGAGACCAAGGCGATCCTCAACGAGGAGTCGATGCTGAAGTTCCTGGACGAGAAGATCCGCAGCCTCGGCACCGCGGCCTGCCCGCCCTACCACCTGGCCGTCGTCATCGGTGGTACGTCCGCCGAGTTCGCGCTCAAGACCGCCAAGTACGCCTCGGCGCACTACCTGGACAACCTGCCGACCGAGGGCTCGATGAGCGCCCACGGCTTCCGCGACGTCGAGCTGGAGGAGCAGGTCTTCAAGCTCACCCAGTCGTTCGGCATCGGCGCCCAGTTCGGCGGCAAGTACTTCTGCCACGACGTCCGCGTCGTCCGCCTGCCGCGCCACGGCGCCTCGTGCCCGGTCGCGATCGCCGTCTCCTGCTCGGCCGACCGCCAGGCCCTGGGCAAGATCACCCCCGAGGGCGTCTTCCTCGAGCAGCTCGAGATGGACCCGGCCCAGTCCATGCCCGAGGCCGGCATGGCCGAGGAGATCGACGGCGGCGAGGTCGTGAAGATCGACCTCAACCAGCCGATGGCCGACATCCTCGCCGAGCTCTCGAAGC
>JAZQNT010000256.1:0-11323 GCA_045627505.1 Nocardioides sp. | reverse complement strand
ACATGGCTACGATCCGACTTATTTACTCAGCCGCACCAATCTCCTCCATTTTTTGAACTACATGACACTCGTTTACTACACTAACATGATGAATGTCGTCGGAGCTTCATCATCACAGACACAACCATTCATTCACACCGAATACCCTCACCTTGCCCTCCTCGATGGTCTCCTCCCTGTCACACGCTACCATAAATGCCCTTACAAAACTAACCGCTTCGTTACCAATTTAATTGATGACTTTTACACCCCAACCTACCTTGTGTACTTCAGCTGGCCACGCCCGAACCCACCTCCTGATCCCACCTCCCGATCCCACCGGCGCACCCGGCTCCGAGGTCAGTCACCGGACGGGGCCGGCACACGCTCGCGCCGACCTGCCCGAACCGGGTGCCACACCGGCCCCGTGGGCACTAACCTCGCCACATGAGTGCCACCGTCCCCGCCGCCAGCGCGCCTTGGCGCAACTGGTCCGGCCTGGAGAGCACGGTGCCCCTGCGCCACGAGGAGCCCGGGGACGTCACGGCAGTGGTGCAGGCCGTCGAGCGCGCCCGGGCCGAGCGCAGCACGGTGAAGATGGTCGGCAGCGGGCACTCGTTCACCCCGATCTCCGCACCCGAGCACACGATGCTCACCCCCGGCGGCATGCGCGGCCTGCTGGCGGTGGACACCGACAAGATGACCGCCACCGCTCGCGCCGGCACCCTGCTGAAGCACCTCAACGTGGCCCTGGAGCAGGCCGGGGTCTCCCTGCACAACATGGGCGACATCGCTGAGCAGACTCTGGCCGGGGCTGTCTCCACCGGCACCCACGGCAGCGGCGGGGTGATCGCCGCCGGGCTGGCTCCCCAGATCGCCGGGTTCGAGTTGGTCACCGGCACCGGCGAGGTGCTCCAGGCCAGCGCCGAGGAGAACCCGGAGCTCTTTCGGCTGGGACGCGTCGGGCTGGGCGCCCTCGGCGTCCTCACCGAGGTGACCTTCAAGGTCGAGCCCTCCTTCCTCCTCCAGGCCGAGGAGCGCCCCGTGTCGTGGGACGAGTTGCTGGGCACCTTCGACGAGCTGACAGCCACCCACCACCACGTCGACGTGCACTGGTTCCCCCACACCGACGGAGCCCTGCTCAAGGCCAACACGCGTCTGGCGGAGGGCCCCGCGGAGCCCCTCTCCCGGTTCCGCGCCTGGCTGGACGACGACTTCCTGTCCAACGGTGCGTTCGGTGCGATCAACCACGTGGGCAACCGGGTCCCGTCCCTCGTCCCGAGGCTGAACCGTTTCGCGACCCGGGCGCTCTCGCCGCGCCGCTACTCCGACGTGGCCCACCGGGTCTTCGTCTCTCCCCGTCGAGTCGTCTTCCGCGAGATGGAGTACGCCGTGCCCCGCGAGGTGGGGCTGGAGGCCCTGCGCGAGGCCCGCCGGGTGATCGACGCGAACGGCTGGCGGATCACCTTCCCGGTGGAGATCCGCACCGCACCGGCCGACGAGGTCGCCCTGTCCACGGGACACGGCCGCGACTCGATGTACCTCGCGTTCCACGTCCACCGCGACGCCGACCACACCGCCTACTTCGCGGCCATGGAGGACGTGATGCGTTCCTTCCACGGCCGCCCGCACTGGGGCAAGATGCACCGCCGTACCGCGGACGACCTCCGCCCCGAGTACCCACTCTTCGACGATTTCCTCGCCCTCCGCGAGAGTCTGGATCCCGACAGGGTGTTCTCCAATCCCCATTTGCGCCGAGTTCTGGGAGAATGACACCGATGTCGTCCACGAACGCCCACCGTCCGCTCGCACCGGCGCCCGAGCCCGTGCCGAGCCGCTCGGCGTCCCTTGGCGTAGGATCGCCCGCCGAGGGCGAGAACGCTGCCCCCGCCTCAGCGGGAGCAGCACGAGCAGGAGCACGGCAGAGGATGGAGCACCTCACGCTCGTCGCGCTGAGCGAGGACCGCGCACGGCTGCTCCTCGTCGACCGTCACGGCGTGCAGTACACCCTCGACGTCGACAATTCCCTGCGCTCCGCACTGCGTGGAGAGCAGCCCCGCCCCGGCCATCTGGAGACCCGTATGGACAGCGCCCTCCGTCCCCGAGACATCCAGGCCCGCATCAGGGCCGGCGAGACAGCGGAGGCCGTCGCGGCCGCAGCCGGCAGCACGGTGGCGAAGATCATGCCCTTCGCCGCCCCCGTGCTCGCGGAGCGTGCCCACGTCGCCCAGCGTGCACAGAAGTCGTCGGTCCGCCGCCTCTCGGCGGACAGCAACCAGGGCTCCCGCACGCTCGAAGAGGCCGTGCAGACCCAGTTGCGGGCGAAGAACATCGATCCCGACATCGTGGAGTGGGACGCCTGGCGCCGCGAGGACGGCCGCTGGACGCTGACCGGTCTGTACGAGACCGCCGAGCGGACCGGCGCGGCGACCTTCATCTTCGACCTGCCGGGCAACTACGTGACCTTGGAGGACGACGACGCCCGTTGGATCGTCGGCGACCTGGTCACCGAGACTCCGCGAGGCTTCGCCGATGCGGAGTTCCGTCGCCTCTCCTCGGTCCCCGGCGACCTGGGCGACGACGCGATCCAGCTGGTCACACCGGCCTCCGAGGCCACTACGGACGATGCCCCGGCAGCCTCGACTCCCGGTGCGCCGACCCCGTCCGGGCTGAGGGAAGCCGGGGTGGGCGCGCAGACCCAGTCGGCGCCCGACCCGACCGGGGCGGCCCCTGCAGCACCGGTTGCGGCCACCCCCGTCCCGCTGGGCGAGGAGCGCACCGTCGACCTGACCGAGACGGTCAACAACATCCGCAGCGCGATCACCCGCGTGGGTGCTCCCGCCCCGGCGCATTCACCGCAGCCGGCCGCACCTGCTCCCGCGTCGCCTGTCGTCTCGTCGCCTGCGACCTCGTCGACTACGCCTTCGCAGGCTGTTCCCACCTCAACGGCGCCCGCGGCGCCTGTACCTCCCGCGGCCGGTGCCGCCCCGACCACGGACAGCCAGACCGTGGAAGCTGGCGACGAGCACGCCTCGCCCGAGGGCCCTGCCGCCGAGTCGCCCGTCGAGCCTGCCCCGGAGAACACGCCGCCCCCGAAGAAGTCGGCGAAGCGACGGGGCCGAGCCTCGGTCCCCAGCTGGGACGAGATCATGTTCGGGGGCGGGGGCTCCGAGTGACGACGGGTGCTGTGTCCGGCAACCCGTCCCACCTGCCCTGACCCGTCCACTGCCCTTCCCCCTGCTCTGCCACGGCCCCTGCCTTGGGCGTCGCCGTCCACTGGGGAGCCTGCGCGGGGTGGCCCACGACGTGACAGTCCCCCACCCGCTGGTTCCTGGACGGAGCCAGCAGGCAGGGGAACGGAGGACGGAGCACGGGCCGCGGTCGACCCGCCGTTCATCCGGAGCGGGGCGAACCCCACCGGGCAGCGGTCACGAGGGGCGTGTGGCGGGTGCGCTGGCGGCCGTCAGCAGCGGGTCGCGCACCGCGACCTCATCCAACGCCTCGTCGATGGCAGCCATGACCGCGGCGTCGAGCTTCACCCCCACCGCACCGACGTTCTCGTGCACCTGCTCGGGACGCGAGGCACCGATGATGGCCGAGGCAACGTTCTCGTTCTGCAGCACCCAGGCCACGGCCAGCTGTCCCATGGTGAGGTCCACCGACTCGGCGATCGGACGCAGCCGTTGCACGGCGGTGAGGATCTCCTCGGTGAGGAACCTGCCGACGGTGCTGGACCCGCCCTTGCCGTCGGTCGCCCGCGAGCCCGCCGGCGCGGGCTGGCCCGGCAGGTACTTGCCGGTGAGGACGCCCTGGGCGACCGGCGACCAGACGATCTGGGAGACGCCCAGGACCTTCGACGCCGGCACGACCTCGGCCTCGATCACTCGCCAGAGCATGGAGTACTGGGGCTGTGACGAGATCAGCTGGACGCCGAGCTCCTTGGCCATCGGGACGGCCGTGCGCAACTGGTCGGCGGTCCACTCACTGACACCGATGTAGAGCGCCTTGCCCGCCCGCACGACGTCGGCGAAGGCCTGCATCGTCTCTTCGAGCGGAGTCTCGTGGTCGAAGCGGTGCGCCTGGTACAGGTCGACGTAGTCGGTGCGCAGTCGGCGCAGCGAACCGTTGATCGACTCCATGATGTGCTTGCGCGAGAGTCCCGAGTCGTTGTGACCAAGCGGGCCCGTGGGCCAGTAGACCTTGGTGAAGATCTCCAACGACTCCCGACGCTCCCCGGCCAGCGCGTCGCCCAGGACGCTCTCGGCCACCGTGTTGGCGTACACGTCAGCGGTGTCGAAGCTGCTGATCCCCGCCTCCAGGGCGGCCCGGACGCAGGCGGTCGCGGTGTCCTGGTCGACCTGGCTGCCGTGCGTGAGCCAGTTGCCGTAGGTGACCGCGCTGATCTTGAGGCCGGAGTTTCCCAAGTACCTGAATTCCATGTGCGCCAAGTTACCCGCTGTGGTTCGTCGTGGGCAGGGCCGTCGTGACAGGATTCCGTCCTGTGGCTGAACTGCACTTCTTCACCGGCACCATGGACTCCGGCAAGAGCACCCTCGCGTTGCAGACCAACCACAACCACGCAGCGCGTGGTCGGGTCGGCCGGATCTTCACCGCCAACGACCGCGGTGGCAGCGCCGTCCTCTCCAGCCGACTGGGCCTGAGCCACGAGGCGCTCGACGTCCCCGCCGACTTCGACTTCTGGAAGTTCGTCGTCGCCTCCCTCACCAAGGGGGAGCGCATCGACTACCTGATCTGCGACGAGGCCCAGTTCTACTCGGCCGACCAGATCGACCAGCTGGCCAAGCTGGTGGACGAGATCCAGATCGACGTCTTCGCCTTCGGCATCCTCACCGACTTCCGGTCCTCGCTGTTCGAGGGGAGCCGTCGGCTGGTGGAGCTGGCCGACCGGATGCACGTCCTGCAGGTGGAGGCGCTCTGCTGGTGCGGCAAGCGCGCCACCCACAACGCGCGCACCGAGAACGGCACGATGGTCACCGACGGCGAGGTCGTGGTGCCCGGGGACGTCGCCCCCGAGGACGACCAGGACGCCCCTCGTCCCCAGGTCTCCTACGAGGTGCTGTGCCGCCAGCACCACCGCCGACACCTGACCGCCGCCCGCGCGAAGGCAGTCAGCCTGGCCCCGGAGCCCCTGCCGTTCGACTGACGCCGTTCGACTGGGCCCTTCGACTGGGCCCTCCGACGGCGCCCTTCGACAGGAGCCTGTTCAGGTCCCTCAGATGACCAGCAGCGGGATCAGCATCTCCGCCGGGGTCAGCGACCCGTGCATGCCCACCAGCTTGGTCTCCACCGGGAAGTCCACGCTCGACATCACCGCGGCGTCTGAGGTGCAGGCCACCATCACGTCCCCGATCCGGGGTGCCACGGTGTCGGAGAGGACGCCGAACCACCCGCGCAGCACTGCTTCCTCACGCGTCAGCACCTCGGCCGAGGAACCGAGCACCTCACGCCAGGTCGCGGCGACGTCGGCCACCGCGCCGTCGTGGCAGTACACGTGACGGAAGCGCGCCTCGCCCCCGAGCAGCCGGACGCCGTCGCGCAGCTCCCGGCGCTCGTCGACGTCGAACCGGCTCTCCGGCGGCGAGTCCACCATGCCGTGGTCAGCCACCACCAGGAGACGGGTGCCGGGCGGCAGGTGGTCGCGCATCTGCTCGGCTTCCTGGTCCACCGCGGAGAGCTGTTGCAGCCACTCGGTGGAGGCCACACCGTGGCGGTGCCCGGTGCTGTCCAGCGCGGAGTCGTAGACGTAGGTCAGTGACGGGCTGCGCCACGAAGCGCCCACGACCGCCGCGATGCGTTCGGAGGTCTTCTCCGCACCGACGTACTCCGCGCCCCGGTTGGACATGCGGGTCAGCGGGGAGTTCATGAACTGCTGCTTGTTGACCACCGTGGTCAGGACGCCCTGCTCCCCCAGTCGGGCAAAAGCGGTGGAGTGCGGCTGCCACTGCAGCGGGTCGACATCCCCGGACCAGTTGAGTCCGTTCAACAGCCGGTCCGTGCCGGGGATCCGGGCGGTGTAGCCGACCATCCCGTGCGTTCCCGGCAGCAGCGCCGTGCCCAGCGAGGTCAGGCTGGTGACCGTGGTCGAGGGCACGCCAGCGGTGCCGGGCTCCTGCTGGGCCATCAGCGACGCAAGGAACGGCGCCGCGTGGGCGTAGCGGCGGATCAGCTCCGCCCCGAGTCCGTCGACCAGGGAGACGACGTAGGAGCCGGCGTCGGGAAGCACCAGCGACGTCGTCGCGCCCGGCAGCGGGGTGCCCAGCGCCGAGGCCACGGCCGGAAGCACGTCGGCCAGGGAGCGGCTGCCGTAGGCAGGTTCGACGAATCCCGTCCCGGGACTGCTGGGGGCGTTGACCCCGTCCAGCGGGGGGGCCCCTGCAGAGGTCATCCGGAGCTCACACCCCACGCGTGCGGGAGGAGATCTGCTCGGCGAACGCCAGCAGGCCCGCGACGGCGTCCCGCCCGTCCGCGGCCGCCGAGACGCGCAGCGAGAAGTCGTCGCCCGCCAGCACGCCGGTGAAGCCGTGGTCGGCCTCGCACTGCGGGTCGGCACAGGCGGCCGGTTCCAGGTCGACGCGCTGCACGCCGCCCCACCCGATGGTCAGCACGGCTTCGGCCGCCGGGCCGGGACGACTGGTCGGGTTGGTCACCATCCGGGTCACGGACACGGTGCGCACCGCGCTCAGCGCGATGGCCTCGGTGGAGGTGGAGGTGTAGGGCTCGGGCAGCAGGTCGTCCCCGGGGTGCTCGTCGGTGTGTGCGAGCAGCAGGCGAGTCGGTGTCAGGACCACGACGGTGAGGTGGCGACGCACCTCGTCACGTTCGAAGGTCGGCTCGTGGTGCACGTAGTGAGCGATGACCGGCTCCCCGGCGACCGCTCCGAAGACGGCGTCCGAGACAACTTCCGGGTAGTACCCGGTGTGCTCGATCGCGGCCCGCAGTTCGCGGGTCCTGTCCCCCTCGTGACGGGCGTGCTCGGGTGTCCTGCTGCGCATGTTCCCAGTCTGTCACGCCACCTCGACACCCGCGGGGTCGACATCCCCTCGCACCGCGCGGTCCTTGGTGGCGCACCGAGATCGATCAGCCGGGCAGGGTGTCCCCGGCGACGGCGTTGAGCCGACGTACGAACCAGTCCGAGCGCGGATCGACCATCGGCTCGATCCGGATGTGTGCGCCGAGCACCGCCGCCCCCTTCTCCCCCGCCAGCACCAGCGGCAGCGACAGCGCGCGGATCTGCGGCAGGTCGTGCTGCAGCTGGGCGATGCGACGGACCACCCGTTCCACCTCGTTGACGTCGACGATCTCGCTGCCCCGGTAACCGAACAGCAGTGGCGAGGCCTTGATCTCACGGACCATGTCCTGCGCGTCGTGCTCGGCCAACGGCGGGATCCGGTAGGCCCGGTCCTGGAGCAGCTCGGTCAACGGGCCGCCCAGCCCGAACGAGATGACCGGCCCGAAGAGCGGGTCCTCCATGGTCTGCATCGCCACGGGCACTCCCGGCGGCGCGTTCTTCTGCACCACGAAGCCGGCCGTGCTGACGTCGGTGACCACCTCCTGGAGCGCGTCCCACGCCATGGTCATGGTCTCGGGGCCCTCGATCGTGCGCCACACGTGCGCCTGGTCGGGGCGGTCGCGCAGGTGCGGCGCGGTGGCCTTGAGCACGACGTCCCAGCCCAGCAGCTCGCCGGCCGCGATCGCCTCCTCCGCGCTGTTCACGCGGTGGGTGCGCCACAGGTCGATGCCGTAGCAGGCGAGCAGGGCGTACTGCTCGTCGTCGGTGAGGTCCCAGCCCTCGGGGTGGCGCTTGAGCAGGTCGTGGACCATCCTCTTGGCGCCGGGCAGGTCGACCAGGCCCTCGTCGGCCGGGGTCACCTGCGGGGTGCGCAGCCACATCGCGTACTCGACCACCCGGGCCAGCGCGCGCACGGCGGACTCCACCGCGGGGTAGGAGGGCACCGAGCCGCGCCCTGCGGTGGAACCGGCGACGTCGGGCACGCGGAGCAGCTCGGGCACGCCCTCGGCGCCGAGGAAGGTGGAGACCAGCGGCTTGTCGGACTGCTCACCGATGGCGGCCAGCACGTTGGCCACGTCCTCGCCGGAGACGTTGAGCGGCGGGATGTAGATGGCCGCGACGGCATCCACCTCGGGGTCGTCGATGGCGGCGTCCAACGCATCCTCGAAGTCCTCCGCGCCGGCCTCGGCACCCAGCGCGACGGTCTTGTTGACCACGAGCCCGGCACCGGCCGCGGCGTCGGCGGCCAGCAGCGCGAGCGCGTCGGAGTTGCCCACCACGGCCACCCGACGCCCGCGCGGCAGCGGCTGGTGGGCCACCAGCTGGGCGACGTCGAACATCTCCTCCAGCGTGTCCACCTGGATCACGCCGGCCTGGCGGAACATGGCGTCCACGGCCTGCGGCGGCGCCGCAATCTTGCGCACCGCGTGCCCCATGGGCACGCCCTGGGTGGTGCGGCCCGAGCGGACCGCGATGATCGGCTTGCGCCGCGAGACCCGGCGAGCGATGCGGGAGAACTTTCGCGGGTTGCCGATGGACTCCAGGTAGAGCAGGACCACCTCGGTGGAGTCGTCCTTCTCCCAGTACTGCAGGAGGTCGTTGCCGGAGACGTCGGCACGGTTGCCCGCACTGACGAAGGTGGTCAGTCCCAGCCCTCGGTTGTTGACCTTCTCCAGGATCGCCGACCCCAGGGCCCCGGACTGGCAGAAGAACCCGGCGCGACCGCGCGGCGGCATCACCTGCGACAGCGAGGCGTTGAGCGCGACGTCGGGGTCGGTGTTGATGGCGCCCAGCGCGTTGGGACCGATCAGGCGCAGCCCGTAGGAGCGCGAGAGCCCCACCAGCTGGCGCTGGCGACGCCGCCCCTCCTCGCCGGTCTCGGCGAAGCCCGAGGAGATCACGACCAGGCCGTGCACGCCCTTGGCGGCGCAGTCGAGGACGACCTCCTGCACCTTCTCCGCCGGGACCGCCACGATCGCCAGGTCGACGTCCCCGGGGATGTCGGAGACGGTCTTGTAGGCCGGCAGGCCGGAGACGGCGTCGGCGTTGGGGTTCACCGCGTGCACGCGACCGTTGAAGTCTCCGGTCACGACGTTGCGCACCAGGACACGTCCAATGGTGTCCTGGCGGCGACTGGCGCCGATCACCGCGATGGAACGCGGGTTGAAGAACTTCTCGATGGACGCGGACTCGGCCCGGTGCTCGCGCTGCTCCATCACGTCGAGCGCGGTCATCGTGGCGTCGATGGAGAACTCCAGGCTGACCAGTCCGTCGTCGTACTGGCTGCGGACCTGGTAGCCCGCATCCTTGAAGGTGCGGATCATCGGGTGGTTGTCGGGAAGCACCTCGGCGACGAACCGCTCGATGCCGCGCTCGCGCCCGGCCTGGGCCAGGTGTTCGAGCAGCAGCTGGCCGATGCCGCGCCCCTGGTGCTTGTCCTCGACCAGGAAGGCGACCTCCGCCTCTCCTTCACCCACGGCGTCGTAGCGACCGACCGCGATCATCTTGCGCCCCACGAGCAGCACGAAGGCCACCCGCTGGACGTAGTCCACCTGGGTGAAACGCTTGACGTCGCGGTCCGAGAGCTTCGGCATCGGCGCGAAGAACCGGTAGTACTTCGACTCGTCCGAGACCCGGGAGTAGAAGTCGACCAGCAGGTCGGCGTCCTCCGACCGAATGGGCCGGATGTGCGCCGACCGTCCGTCACGCAGGAGGACGTCGGCCTCCCAGTGGCTGGGAGGCTCCGGAATCGTTCCACCGGTCAGGTCGTCGGTCACGTGAAGAATCTAACGTGCGCCCGGGCGGGTGCGGTCACCACGGCGCGCCTCGATCGAACATTGTCGGTGCCGTCGGGGACAATTGGCCCCATGGCTCGACGCAGCACCACCCCTCCGCCTCCCGAAGACTTCGAGGAGCACATCCTCGACATCAGCGTCGGGGACGAGATCAAGTCCTCGTTCCTCGAGTACGCGTACTCGGTCATCTACTCGCGCGCGCTCCCCGACGCACGAGACGGCCTGAAGCCGGTCCAGCGCCGCATCCTGTACACGATGGACGACATGAGCCTGCGTCCCGACCGCGGGCACGTGAAGAGCGCCCGCGTCGTCGGCGAGGTGATGGGCAAGCTGCACCCGCACGGCGACTCGGCGATCTACGACGCCCTGGTGCGCATGGCCCAGCCGTTCTCGATGCGGCTGCCGATGGTGGACGGCCACGGCAACTTCGGCTCCCCCGACGACCCGCCGGCGGCGATGCGATACACCGAGTGTCGGATGGCCCCGGCCGCGGCCGCGATGACCGCCGCGCTCGACGAGGACACCGTCGACTTCAAGCCGAACTACGACAGCCGCGAGTTCGAACCCTCCGTGCTCCCCTCGGCGATCCCCCACCTGTTGGTCAACGGCGCCACCGGCATCGCGGTCGGCATGGCCACCAACATCGCCCCGCACAACCTGGTCGAGGTGGTCCAGGCGCTCAAGCACCTGATCAAGCACCCGAAGGCCAACCTCGACGACCTGATGCGCTTCATCCCGGGTCCCGACCTGCCGACCGGCGGCAAGATCGTCGGGCTCGACGGCATCCGTGACGCGTACGAGACGGGTCGCGGCACCTTCAAGATGCGCGCCACCGCGCGCATCGAGAACGTCTCCGCCCGCAAGAAGGGCATCATCGTCACCGAGCTGCCCTACAACGTCGGCACGGAGAAGGTCATAGAGCGGATCAAGACGCTCGTGCAGTCGAAGAAGCTCCAGGGCATCTCCGACGTGAAGGACCTCACCGACCGCGTCAACGGCCTGCGCCTGGTCATCGAGGTGAAGAACGGGATCGTCCCTGAGGTCCTGCTCGAGCAGCTCTACAAGCAGACCCCGTTGGAGGACTCCTTCGGCATCAACGCGGTCGCGCTGGTTGACGGCCAGCCCCGCACCCTGGGGCTGAAGGAGATGCTCGAGGTCTTCCTCGGCCACCGCTTCGACGTCGTACGCCGTCGCTCCACGTTCCGCCGCGACAAGGCCGCCGCACGTCTCCACCTGGTCGACGGCCTGCTCGTCGCCATCCTCGACATCGACGAGGTCATCCAGATCATTCGCGGCAGCGACAACTCGGCCATGGCCAAGGAGCGGCTGATCCAGATCTTCGACCTCTCGGAGATCCAGGCCGACTACATCCTCGACATGCCGCTGCGCCGGCCCACGAAGTTCTCCAAGCTCGAGCTCGACAAGGAGAAGGCCGAGCTGGAGCAGACCATCCGGGACCTCGAGGCGATCCTCGCCGACGACACCCTGCTCCGGAAGGTCGTCGCCGACGAGCTCACCG
>JAZQNT010000255.1:0-3678 GCA_045627505.1 Nocardioides sp. | reverse complement strand
ATCTGGGTGGCGAACACGAAGGCTGCGACCAGACCAGCCAGGGGCGCCGTGCGGTCGTCGAGCTCTCGGCGAGCACCGCGCAGGGCCAGCGCCACCGCCCCGACGGCCACCGCGCCGGTGGCCACCGACGTCGGCGCGTCGGGGAATCCGTCAGGAACGTGCATTGCGCCGCCTCTTTCCTGGAACCCGGAACCATCCTTGTTGCAATAAGTTCGCAACAACCCTATGTCCGCTCCGGGGGTGCAGGGGAAGGGTCACAGCGCACTTTCTCTTTCGGGTTGTCTACTCGGCGTCCGCGCGGTCGAGCCTCGGGACCCGGTGCTCTGGCGCGCCGGCCCGAGTCACGCAACGCTGATGGCATGCGCACGCTGAGCTTCGCCATGAACCTGAGCCTCGACGGCTACATCGCCGCGCCCGGCGACGACCTCGGCTGGAGTGTGCCCAGCGACGAGGCATTCCAGTGGTGGTCGGACCGAGTCGCGGCGACCGGCACGGCCCTGTACGGGCGCAGGCTGTGGGAGGCGATGAGTTCCCACTGGCCGACCGCCGACCAGCAGCCGGGGGCGACCCCGGCGGAGATCCAGTTCGCCCACCGCTGGCGCGAGATGCCCAAGGTGGTGTTCTCCTCGACCGCCGGTCCGATCGAGGGGAAGGCTCAGGTGTTCCGCGGCGACGCGGTCGCCGAGATCGCCCGACTCAAGGCTGCCGACGGCGGCCCCATGGACATCGGCGGCGCCACGCTCGCGGCAGCAGCGATGCGTCAGGGGCTGATCGACGAGTACGTGCTGGTCACCCACCCGGTCCTGGTCGGTGGCGGTACGCCGTTCTTCGCACCCCTGGACAACTGGGTGAACCTGGCCCTGGTGGAGACCCGCAGGTTCCCCGACGGGCTGCTGCTGACCAGGTACGAGACCAGACGCTGAGCGCTGCGGAGCCGACCGGCCCGGGAGCGCCGGGCCAGCGCAGACGGACCGGCACCAAAGATCACCATGGCGGTTCCGCCCCGGCTGGACCATGATCGACGGATGGGCAGCCGGATCACCTCCTTCACCCACGATGGCTTGACCTTCGACGTCATCGACGAAGGTCCACCGGAGGGCGACGTCGTGCTGATGCTGCACGGCTTCCCCGAGCGCGCCTCCTGCTGGGCGGCCGTCTCCGAGCGGCTCCATGCCCAGGGGTACCGCACCCTGGCTCCCGACCAACGCGGGTACTCCCCGGGAGCGCGCCCGCCGCGACGTCGTGACTATGCGATCCAGCACCTCGTCGACGACGTCACCGCCCTGGTCGATCTCGTCGCGAAACCCGTGCATGTCGTCGCCCACGACTGGGGAGCGAACGTCGCGTGGGTCTTCGTCGGGCAGCACCCCGAGAAGGTCCGCACCCTCACGGCACTCTCGGTCCCCCACCCGCGGGCCTACCTCCGCTCCCTGCTCGGCCCCCAGCTGGTCAAGTCCTGGTACTTCGGGTTCTTCATGCTCCCGGCGGTCCCGGAACGTCTGGCCGCGCGTCCGGGCGGGCCGGTGGACCAGATGCTGCTGCGGACGGGGAAGACCCCCCAGGAGGTGGCCGACTTCAGGACCACGATCGTCGACTACGGCGCGCTGCCCGGTGCCCTGGGCTGGTACCGCGCCCTGCCCTTCGCCGCCTCCACCAAGATGCCGGACGTCACCGTGCCCACGACGATGCTGTGGAGCGACGGCGACACCGCCCTGTCCCGCCAGGGCATCGAGCGCACCTCGGCCCACGTCACCGGCCCCTACGAGCTCGTGGTCCTCGAGGGCGTCACGCACTGGATGCCCACCCAGGCCCCGGACGAGGTGGGCCGCGTGGCCCTGGAGCGTCTCGCCACCGGGTGAACCGGGCCTGTTCCTTGAGGCCGGGCCTGTTCCTTGAGGCCGGGCCTCGGGCCGGGCCTCGGGCCGGGCCTCGGGCCGGGCCTCGAACCTGGGCTTCAACTCACGCCGAGATCTGACAGCTCATCCCCAGGACCTGAGTCGGGTCCTGACCGCGGGCCCGGAGGCCTGCTCCAGGAGCTCGTCGACGGTGTCGATCCCGCTGCGGAAACGCTTGTCGTCCGCCAGGGCCGGGAAGGTGAGCGCGCCGTTCTCGTCCACCTCGGCGATCAGGGCAGCCGACACGGCGGGCACGTACTCACCCTCGTGGCGGCCGTTTGACCGCCGCGCAAGGACGACGGCGGTCTCGCCGATGCCGCGGATGCTCGCCATGTAATCCTCCGGGTCGGCCCCTCCGAGGACTCCCAGTCGGAAGGTGAACGTGCCATCAGCGGTGTCGACTCCCACGGCGGAGGCGATATCCAGGGTCACCAGGACGTTGCGTCCATCGGCATCCGGGTGGTCGAAGTCGACGAGTTCGTACTCCTCGTCCTCGGTCTCGTCGTACAGGACGCCTTCGCCCGGCTCCACCGCGACGATCCTCCCCGCCACCACCGCGTCGGAGTGACGGAACTCCACCGTGTCGCCCCGCACGGTGCGCGCCACGAAGATCTGGTTGGGAAGCGCCCGTCGCAGGTCTTCCGGCGGCGCGGTCTCCGCTCCTGTCGTGGCGGCGCGGTGCGCGGCGACGCGGGCGAAGAAGTGATCCGGCTCCGAGACGGCTGCCGGGGTCCGCTCCACCGCTGGACGGTCGGCGCGGTCACCGGAGGGCGTCAGCAACTGGACGCCACCGAGGCACGCGGCGACCGCCACGACGCTCGCGGTGACGGCAAACCTCTTCGACTTCGTCTTGAGTTCCACACTGCCCTGACGGCTCAGGACAGCCGGACGGTTCCCGGACTCCTCGCCCATCGCCTCCTCGTCCATCATGGAGCGCCCCCGGAAGTGGCTAGTCAGTGCGCGCGAGCCACTCGTCGAAGGTCACCTCACCGAGCAGACCGCCGTCGAGAGGCAGCAGGCCTCCGTCCTTGATCTGACGCCCGGCCTTCCCGGGCATGCCGACGCGGACCTTGGGACGCCGGTCTCCCCGCTGCCTGCCCAGCCGGACCACCATCTCGTCCATCCGCTCGGTGCGCGGTCCCGCCATGTCGACCGCCCGTCCGTGGGGATCGCCCATCGCCAGGACGCTCAGGTGCTCGGCAACCTCGTCCAACGCGACCGGTTGGCACAGCATCTTCGGCGCCAGCACCAACGGTCCCCGCGCGGCGAGCATCTGGGCCGCGAACTCGTGGAACTGCGTGGCCCGCAGCACGGTGGCCGGGACGGGCCCGGCCAGCACGAGCTCCTCCTGTCGGCGCTTCGCCCGGTAGTAGCCCAGGTCCACCCGGTCGCACCCGACGATCGAGAGCACGAGGTGGTGCGGTACCCCGGCCGCCTTCTCGACCTCCAGCAACGTCGAGGTGGTCGCCTCGAAGAAGGCGGTCGCCGCGCGCCGGCGCTGGGTCTTGATGTTCGTGACGTCGACCAGGGCGTCGACGCCCTCCAACCTGGCCGCCAGCCCCTGCCCCGTGCTCAGGTCGACGCCCGTGCCCCGGGCCAGGACGACGACGTCGACGTCGCTGGCGCTCAGCGCCCTCACCACCGAGGTCCCCGCCCAGCCCGTGCCCCCCGCAACCGCAATTCGCATGGCAGGACCTGGCATCTGTCTCAAATCCGAGGCAATGAATCTGGCTGTCATTATGGAACTCCCTCTAGTGGTGCTCGACGTGCAGCGTGGTGGTCC
>JAZQNT010000254.1:0-3972 GCA_045627505.1 Nocardioides sp. | reverse complement strand
AGGTCCTGGGCGGGGGTGAGCACGCGGGTTGGCCTTCTTCGTGGTGGGACGGACTCGGTTCGCGCCGTGGCGCCGACCGCTGGGACCAGCATGCCGCACGAGGGTTTGCGCGTGCGGCCGGCGCCGACTGCCACGCGTCCTGACTATGGGCCTTCGGAGTCAGGACTAGGATGGCGACATGGAGCCCAGCACACCCCCGCGTCCCACGGTTGTCGAGCGTCAGGGCCTGTTCGCCGAGCGCGACGACTGGGCCGTGGCCAAGTGGTGCCGGATCGAGACGGCGCTCGAACTCATCGGCACGCGTTCGGCCATGGTGCTGCTGCGTGAGGCGCTCTACGGGGCCACCCGCTTCGAGGACCTGGTCCGGCGCACCGGCCTGAGCGAGGCGGTGGCCGCCGGGCGCCTCAAGGAGTTGGTGCGGCACGGGATGCTGGAGCGTCAGCCGTACAAGGAGCCGGGCGCCCGCACCCGGTACGAGTATCTGGTCACCGACCTGGGGCGGAAGGTGTTCCCGGTGGTCGTGGCGTTGATGGAGTTCGGCGAGCTGGTGCGTGAGGACCACGCGACCGGGGCCGAGTTCGTGCACCGGGAGTGCGGCGGTGCGTTGACGACCTCGGTGCGGTGCACCCAGGGGCACGAGGTCGACCTCGGGGATGCCGCGGTGCGGATCAAGGACGAGGACCTGGCGTTGCGAAGCCTCCGGGCCGCCGAATGACTGCCTGACCGTTGCCCAACTGTTGGCTGACTGGTGCTGGGGTGCGTGCCCCGCACATGGTCGAGGAGCGGGTCCCGGGGGACGGGCCCGCTCCTCGAGTTGGTTCCGCTCGTGTCGTGCGCCAGCCCGACACGAGCGGAGATCAGGGCGTCACGGCAGGAGTCGGGCCGTGGCGCAGTTGGAGGACGTCGGCCGGCCCTCGAGCCGGTCGACCAGCCAGGCGCGGGCACTCGCCTGGTGGGTGAGCAGTGGCCCCAGGTGGCTGACCAGCAGTCCGCCCGTGTTGACCAGCTGGATCACCGGTTTGTAGGTGACGTTGGCACCCTTGGCGCACCAGTCCAGCGCCAGCTGCTTGGCCTGTCCGTGGGCGACCGTGTCGTCCTTCGTTCCGGTGAGCACCATCACCGGGACGGTGGGCCGGAGCTTGCCGATCCGCTGGTCGTCGATCGCCTGCATGATCGCGGGGTCGCGCGCCACGTCGACCGAGGCGAGGTTGCCCGACGTGGTCCAGGCCGAGGTCTTCTTCAGGCCTGCGGCGAGGATGGCGTCGGCGACGCACTGGTCCTTCGCCTTCTCCAAGTACGCCTTGCCCTCGGCGTTGATCAGCCGGTCGAGCTGGGGTGCGAGCTGCGGTCGGTAGGCGAAGATCGCGTTGATCGACCACGGGATGGCGCTGGCCAGCAGGCCACCGTCGATCGACTTCATCACCTCGAACAGGTTCGCCGGCGGGCCGCCGACGTAGGCGCCCTTGACGTTCAGCTCGGGGGAGTAGGTGGGGGCCAGCTCCGCGGCCGCGGCGGAGGCGCCACCGCCCTGCGAGTACCCGTAGAACCCGATCGGTGACTTCGAGGTCACCGAGGTGTTCGGCAGCGCGAGCGCAGCTCGTGCCGCGTCGAGGACGGCGTGCGCCTGGTCCTCCCGGTTCATGTAGGTGTGCACCCGGTCCGTGGTGCCGAGGCCGACGTAGTCGGTCACCACCACTGCGATGCCCTCCTTGAGGAACCCGTAGACGGACGGCACCTCGTAGCCCACCATGAACTTGCCGTTCTCGGTGTGCAGGAACGACTCCAGGGTCTTCGACGGGGCGCAGGCGTCGCCGACCCCCTGGGTCCCGACGGAGAAGGAGACAAGGGGGCGAGCGCCCTTGCCGGTCCACTTCTTGGTGGGCTCGATGTAGGTGCCGCTCACGGCAGCCGGCCCGCCGCCCTCGTCGGTGGTCCGGTACATGATCCGGGTCGCGGTCCCGGGCAGCGAGGTCTTCCGGCCGGCCAGCTCGAAGCTGATGCCCAGCTTCATCGGTTCGCTCTTCACCAGCGCCCCGTTGCTCGCCGGCAGGGTGCTCGGTGGCGTGTAGAAGTCGTTGGGGTGCGCCGGTGCGGCCGGTGCGGCCGGTGCGGCTGGTGCGAGGACGGTGACGGCCATGAGGCTGGCGACCAGTGCGCCGAGGCCGGCCGAGGTGCTGCGGTTCATTCTTCTCCCTGACGTACGCGCGGCCGCACCGGTCGAGGCACGACCGGTGAGGCCGCTGGTGTGCGTTCCCTCCGGTACAAACCGTGGCCCAGCGCACGACGCTCCGCTTGTCGGGAGGCGACATTCTCTTGTCGAGTGGCGACGATTCCGGGCGCTCTACCCGATAGCAATGACGGGCTGCGGGTAGCTCCGGGCAGTTCCGAGGGGTGCGGTCAGAGCCCTCGACGCACCTGCGTGGGGGAGCGACCCCACCACTGCCGGGCCCGCCTCGAGAATGTCGCCACCTCCACGAAACCGATCTCCCGGGCGATCTCCGCCATGCTGAGGTCGGTGGTGGTGAGCAGGTGGCGCGCGCTGTGTCGTCGCTGGTCGTCCAGCACCGCGGCGAACGAAGTGCCGGCGCCGCGCAGCAGGCGCTGGAGCGTGCGCGGGTGCAGGGACATCTGGAGCGCGACCTGGGACAGCGAGGGGGCTCCGGAATTCAGACCCTGGGCGACGAGGTCGCGCACCCGGGCCACCACGTCCTGACCGGGACGGATGCGCTGGCGCACGAGCATGGCCTCGGCCAGACGTCGCATCTCGTCGTCACGACCGGCCAGCGGGGTGGTCGCCAGGTTGGAGGCGACCCGGAGCAGGGCGGCGGGACGACCGGTGCGCACCGGCACCCCGAAATGGCGCTCGTACTCGTCCAACGCAGGCGGGCGGTGTGGCAGGTCGACCGTGCGCAGCCCGTAGGGTCCACCAGCCAACTCCAACCCGGCTCGGTGCACGAAGGCCAGCACCAGCCCGGTGCCCTGGACGCTCACGGGGCGTCCGGGGCCCACGTCGTAGCGCAGCGCGGTCACCCCCGGAGCCCCCTGGGGGTCCTCCACGGTGAAGATCCGCATGCCCTCGGCGTGCGCGAACAGATAGGCCGAGACGCTCTCGACCGCATCCTGGAGGGTGGCTGCGTGCCGCACCACCACGCCGAGCGGACCGAGCAGGCTGATGTCCTGCCGGCTGCCCAGGCGCAGACCGAAGTCGGGGCAGTTCAGCTCGGTGGAGGCCACCTCGAGCGCCAGGGCGACGCTGACGTCGGAGACGAGCATCTCGCCGGAGTCCATCGCGGCAGCGGGCAGGCCGACGCGGTTGGCGATGTCCAGCGCGTCCCCACCCAACTCGGCGACGAACCCACGGAAACCCCGGATGCCCGCCGATCTGACCAGTGCCATCCTGCGAGGATCGGGGACCTACGGACACCCGGTCAAGCATCTCCCCGGATGTCGGACGGGACGCCGTCCCTCACCCGCGGTGGCCGACGAGGCCGACCAGCGCCCGGTCCACCTCGCTCGCGGCGCGGCGAACCAGGGCAGGGGGAACCAGGGCAGAGCGCGTGGTGGACGTCTGCAGGACCGCGGTGCGCGAGCCCCACGCGTCCACGGCCACGAGCCCCACCCGCGTCCGCTGGTGCGCCTCGAGCACGGTGGCCGGGACGGAGCCCGGACGCGCGCCCAGCCGCTGGGCCAGTCGGGTGCCCAGCCAGGTGGGCACGGTGCCCGGACCGGACGGAACCGTCCAGGACCCGTCGGGGTGCAGGGCCAGCAGGACGCCGGCGTCGCTGCGGGTCAGGCACCCGTCCGGCGTGGTCCACAGGGCGACCCCCATGGGCGTCCCGTCGGGCGCCACGTGCGCCGCGGCCAGGGTTTCTTCGTGGGAGGAGATGAGCGGGGACGAGGACAACGGAGAACCCACCGAGGCGGACCACGGGAGCACGACCCCCGTGGCCACCCGTCCGGTCGCCGGAGTCC
>JAZQNT010000253.1:0-1679 GCA_045627505.1 Nocardioides sp. | reverse complement strand
GGCAGCGACTCGGTCAGGCCGAGGAGGAGCAGACCGGTCGGCTCAGTACGACTTCGGCAGCCCCAACGAGTGCATCGCCACGAAGTTCAGGATCATCTCCCGGCTCACCGGGGCGATCCGGCCCAGGCGGGCCGCGACCATCATGTTGGCCAGGCCGTACTCCACGGTCAGGCCGTTGCCGCCGTGCGTGTGCACCGCGACGTCGGTGGCGTTGCAGGCGATCTCGCCGCCGGCGTACTTGGCCATGTTGGCGTACTCGCCGGCACCGAAGTCGTCGCCGACGTCGTAGAGCGCCGCGGCCTTCTGCCACAGCAGCCGGGCCTGCTCGAGCTCGATCTTGGCCTTGGCCAGCGGGTGCGCGATGCCCTGGTGGGAGCCGATCGGCGCCTTCCAGACGGTGCGCACCTTGGCGTACTCGACCGCCCGGTCGATGGCGAACTTCGCCATGCCGCAGGAGAAGGCGGCCCCCATGATCCGCTCGGGGTTGAGGCCCGCGAACAGCTGGACGAGGCCGGCGTCCTCGTCACCCACCAGCGCGTCGGCGGACAGCCGGACGTCGTCGAGGAAGAGGGTGAACTGCTTCTCCGGCGCCGACCAGGCCATCGGGATCACCTGCTTGGAGAACCCCTCGGCGTCGGTCGGCACCACGAAGAGAGCCGGCTTGAGCTTGCCGGTCTTCGCGTCGGCGGTGCGGGCGACGATCAGCACCAGCTGCGCCTCGTCCACGCCGGAGATGAAGGTCTTCTGCCCCTTCAGCACCCACTCGTCCCCGTCGCGGGCGGCGGTGGTGGTGATCTGGTGGGAGTTGGAGCCGGCGTCGGCCTCGGTGATGCCGAAGGCCATCGTGATCGAGCCCTCGGCGATGCCGGGCAGCCAGCGCTTCTTCTGCTCGTCGGTGCCGTAGCGGCCGATGATCGAGCCGCAGATCGCCTGGCTGACCACCATCATCAACAGCGGCGCACCGGCCGCGGCGCACTCCTCGAGGACGGCGGCCAGGTCGGACATCCCGCCGCCACCGCCGCCGTACTCCTCGGCGATGTTGACGCCCAGGAAGCCGTTGCGGCCCATCTCCTGCCACAGCTCGGTGGTCTTGCCGCCCTCGGCGGCCTGCTTCTCGACGTACTCGCGGCCGTACTTGCCGGCCAGCTTCGCGACGGCCTCGCGCAGCGCGACGCGCTCCTCGGGCTCGGTGAACGCCACGGTGCCGTTTCCTTGGGCAGTCATCAGTTCTCCCCCTCTGCGTCGCCCTCTGCCGAGTCGACTGCCGAGTCGACGACGGCGAGGACGTCCCCGGCGCCGACCTGGCTACCGGGCTTGACCGGAATGCTGCTGACCACGCCGTCGGTCGGCGCGGCGATGGTGTGCTGCATCTTCATCGCCTCCATCACCAGGATGGTCTGGCCGGCGCTGACCTGCTCGCCCTCGGCGACGGCCACGGAGATGACCGAACCGGGCATCGGCGCGAGCAGCGAGCCGGAGGCGACCACCTCGGACGGGTCGACGAAGCGCGGCACCTTGGTGAGCTTGACGTAGCCGTGCGGCGAGTCGACGTGCACCACCGGGGCGGTGAGCGAGGAGGCGTCGACCACCACGGAGTAGGTGGTGGCCACACCGTCGACCTCGAGGGTGACCTGCCCGGACGTCGCGGAGCCGAGGCTCACGCCCCCGACGGTGATCCC
>JAZQNT010000252.1:0-10521 GCA_045627505.1 Nocardioides sp. | reverse complement strand
AAAAAATAAAAAAAGAAAAGTTTCAAAGCATATACCTGAGGAAAGCATACTGGAATGCCTCCACGAATTGCCTTTGGAGGTTTGTATATTGCCTGCACAAGACATCAATTATAGTCAGTTTGATTTTTTCATATAGCATTTAGGACGGGAGGACCGAGATCAAAGTAACACAGGAAATATTTCACAGGTCAGTTAACCTTTCTCATATCATCTTAAGCACAGTGGTGACTAAGAACATGACAGTATTGTGATAAAAGCATAAGAAATACAAAAATCCACAGCAGCAAAATATGGCAAGATATCCAATGTCTGAACAGTAGACTTAACTCACTCCAAACAATACAATTCACTACAGTACCAAGGAGAACCAAAGCCAGTAACTGATTCTAATGATTTTAGAAGCCAAGTTAGGAAACATCTACGATTGAAAATATAATTGTCTAAAATCAGAAGGCAAAATCACGCTCCACCAGCTGGCGCTCCCGCTCGAACGAACGGGCGTTGAGCAGGGCCCGGCCGAGGTCGTGCCCGATGTCCAGGGCGGTGCGCTTCTCCAGCGACGTCCAGTGCTTCGGGCCGTGCTGACGGGTCAGGACCAGGTTGCCCAGGCACTCGCGCCCCGCGCCCAGCGGGACGAAGAGCATGGACGTCACGTCGATCATCCGCATGAACTCGAAGACCTGCAGCTCCTGCCGCTCGGTCATCGCCGCGCTGCGCGGCATGGTCTCGGCGACCTCCGCGACCGCCTGCATCTCCCAGAGCATCCGGGCCGCTGGCCGCGCGACCTGACGCAGGTCCTCCTTGAGGTGGATCGCGGCGCCGTTGGTGGAGTAGATGGTGCCGTTCGCGTCCCGTCCGTCGTCGAAGGTCTGCAGCCACAGTCCGCTGGCGTCGAAGGTCTCGGTGAGCGCCTCCTGGCAGTAGTCGATGATCCGGTCCACCGACAGGTCCGCCGACGCCTCGCGGACCACCCGACGCACCGCCTCGGTCATCCGCACCTGGTCGTCGAGCTCGACGCGCTCCAGCGCGAACAGGATGGTGCGTCGCGTCTGGTTGACGTAGTGCTGGAGCAGCTCGACGTCGCGGGTGGAGGGGCGCAGGCCGTTGCGGGGCTGGTCGACGGTGAGCACGCCCCGCAGCCGGTCGCGCTCGTCGTAGACGGGCGCCATCAGCAGGTCGAGGGGCTGCCACGCGGCGGGGTTGTCGGCCGCCTGCGGCTCCGTGGGCACGTGCGGGACGCGCGGGACGTGCGGGTGCTGCGATTCGACCAGGGTGCCGGTGGGGGCGAGTCGGTGGTGCGGGACGAAGCGCAGGTCGCCCCAGTCCTCGGCGTTGGCGATCTCCTTCTCCACCTCCGAGACGCTCAGCGAGCGCCCCAGGAAGAGGTCGCGCACGGTGTCGTCCCCGGCCACCGCGAGCGTCTCCATGGCTCCGTCGAGGTCGACGCTGATGGTCACGACGTCAAACCCGGCGACCTCCGCGACGCCGACGGCGATGTTGTCGAGCGCGTCGATGAAGACGCGCCTGCTCGACGTCCTTGGCATCCCCCGCTACCTCGACTTCCCCATCCCCCATGAGTACGCCCGCAGCAGGCGCGTCGCGTGACCATAGCGGGCTTTCCCCGCCACCGCACCAGGCTTGTTACCTATCAGTAGATTCTTTGCCGAAGTGCCTCTCCCGGACTCGGGGGCGTGGGCCCCGGCCGGTCCGGCGAACGGCCGTGGGCCGGCGTGCGTGGCGTGGCTCACGCGTCCACCGTCGACGTCGGCGGATGTGGGTCTGCAGGGCGGCCTTACACTTTTCTCGTGGCTCAGTCCAGCAATGCACGCAAGGGTGGCGACGGTCGTCTCACCGCCGCCATCGACCCCCAGGACCAAGGTCCCCAGGACGCGTGTGGCGTCTTCGGGGTCTGGGCGCCCGGCGAGGACGTCGCCAAGTTGTCGTACTACGGCATCTACGCGCTCCAGCACCGTGGCCAGGAGTCCGCCGGGATCGCGGTGAGCAACGGCCGCCAGATCCTCGTCTACAAGGACATGGGTCTGGTCTCGCAGGTCTTCGACGAGACCACGCTGGAGTCGTTGAAGGGCCACGTCGCGATCGGCCACGCCCGGTACTCCACCACCGGTGCGTCCACCTGGTACAACGCCCAGCCGACCTTCCACCCCACCCCGCACGGCTCGCTGGCGTTGGCCCACAACGGCAACCTGACCAACACCGCAGACCTGGCCGAGACGCTGGCCGAGCTGCAGGGTGACGCCGTGGACCACCGCATGCCCGGCGCCACCAACGACACCTCGGTCGTCACCGCGCTGCTCGCGCACCACCCCGACCAGACGGTCGAGGAGCGTGCGCTCGAGCTGCTGCCCGACGTCAAGGGTGCCTTCTGCTTCGTCTGGATGGACGAGAACACCCTGTACGCCGCCCGCGACCCGCAGGGCATCCGCCCGCTGGTGCTCGGACGCCTCGAGCGGGGCTGGGTCGTCGCCTCCGAGACCGCGGCCCTCGACATCGTCGGCGCCGCGTTCGTCCGCGAGATCGAGCCCGGCGAGATGATCGCCGTGGACGAGGACGGCCTGCGCACCACTCGCTTCGCCGAGGCCGCCCCCAAGCACTGCCTCTTCGAGTTCGTCTACCTGGCCCGCCCCGACACCCTGATGAACGACCAGCGCGTGCACTCGGTGCGCGTGGAGATCGGTCGTCGCCTGGCGGACGCGCACCCGGTGGAAGCCGACCTGGTCATCCCGGTGCCGGAGTCCGGCACCCCGTCGGCCATCGGCTACGCCGAGCGCTCGGGCATTCCCTACGGCACCGGCTTGGTGAAGAACTCCTACGTGGGTCGCACCTTCATCCAGCCCTCGCAGACCATCCGCCAGCTCGGCATCCGGCTCAAGCTGAACCCGCTGCGCGACGTCATCGAGGGCAAGCGCCTGGTGGTCGTGGACGACTCGATCGTGCGCGGCAACACCCAGCGCGCCCTGGTCCGCATGCTCCGCGAGGCGGGCGCCAAGGAGGTCCACGTCCGGATCTCCTCGCCGCCGGTCAAGTGGCCCTGCTTCTACGGCATCGACTTCG
The DNA here is from genome assembly GCA_045627505.1 of Nocardioides sp. Taxonomy (GTDB): domain Bacteria; phylum Actinomycetota; class Actinomycetes; order Propionibacteriales; family Nocardioidaceae; genus Nocardioides. The sequence continues at coordinate 7,449 of JAZQNT010000252.1, read as the reverse complement.
CCACCCGTGCCGAGCTGATCGCCAACGGCCTGGGCCTGGAGGAGATCCGTCGCTCGATCGACGCCGACTCGCTGGGCTACATCGACCTCGACGAGCTCGTCGACGCCACCACGGTGCCGATGGACAACCTCTGCCGCGCCTGCTTCGACGGTGTGTACCCGGTGAAGCTGCCCGACCCGACCCTGGGCGGGAAGAACGTGCTGGAGCAGTCGAGCAGCAACGCGGAGAGCTCCCCGGCCACCGATGCCGACGGCCTGCCCGTCTCCGCCGGCGGCGTGGGCGGCGAGACCGCGCTGCGCCAGCCCTGAGCAACCGAACCACGTCCCGGGCCCGACCCGCGGACCCCGCCCCACCAGCAGCACCTGAATCAGAACCGAACCGGAGTGGATCACCCGTGACCGACGCAACCAACGCCTACGCCGTCGCAGGCGTCGACATCGAGGCCGCTGACCGCGCCATCGACCTGATGAAGGAGTGGGTCGAGAAGGCCCGCCGTCCCGAGCAGATCGGCGGCCTGGGTGGCTTCGCCGGGCTCTTCGACGCCTCCGCGCTGACCAAGTACAAGCGTCCGCTGCTCGCCACCTCCACCGACGGCGTCGGCACCAAGGTCGCCATCGCCCAGAAGATGGACGTCCATGACACCATCGGTCACGACCTGGTCGGCATGGTCGTCGACGACCTGGTCGTCTGCGGTGCCGAGCCGCTGTTCATGACCGACTACATCGCCTGCGGAAACGTCGTACCCGAGCGCATCGCGGCGATCGTCAAGGGCATCGCCGAGGCGTGCGTCCTGGCCGGCACCGCGCTGGTCGGTGGCGAGACCGCCGAGCACCCGGGCCTGCTGCACCCCGACGAGTACGACGTCGCGGGCGCCACCACCGGTGTGGTCGAGGCCGACGCCCTGCTCGGCGCCGAGCGCGTCCGGGCCGGCGACGTCGTGATCGCGATGGAGGCCTCCGGCCTGCACTCCAACGGCTACTCGCTGGTGCGCCACGTGTTCTTCACCCAGGCCAAGTGGGAGCTCGACCGCGAGGTCGCCGAGCTCGGCACCACCCTGGGCCAGGAGCTGCTGGTCCCCACCCGCATCTACACCAAGCCCTGCCTCGACATCGCCCGCAACACCGAGACGCACGCGATGTCGCACGTCACCGGTGGCGGTCTGGCCGCCAACCTCGAGCGGGTCATGCCCCAGCAGCTGACCGCGGTCCTCGACCGTGGCACCTGGACCCCGCAGCCCATCTTCGACCTCGTCCGCAAGGTCGGCGACGTCAAGCAGGCCGACCTCGAGGCCACCCTCAACTGCGGCGTCGGCATGGTCGCCCTGACCGCGCCCGACTCCGTCGACGACGCCATCGCCCGCCTGGCCGGCGCCGGCATCAAGGCGTGGGTCGCCGGTGAGGTCCGCGAGGCCGGCGCCGGCGAGGCCGGCAAGGTCACCCTGACGGGCCAGCACCCGGGCTGGTGACCGGCTGGCGACCTTGGGTCCCACCGTCAGGCTCCTGACGCTCCAGAGGCCCCCCGGCGCGATCGTGCCGGGGGGCTTCGGCGTCCTGGTGGCCCAGACCACCGAGCGCCGACCGACCCGAGGGCGTGGAGTGCGCGCGACGGCGCCCTCGGCCGAATGGATCAGGACGGGGGCAGGACGAAGCCGGAGATCGTCGACCGGAGCCCGCGTTGCTGCTCGGTCAGGGCCACCGTGACCTCGCCGACCTGGCGGTTGAACCAGGCGCCGGCCGCGACGCCGAGCACCCGCAGGTCCTCGCCGGTGCGCGGGTCGACCTCGCTGATCCGCATCGGCGTCGAGGCCACGTCGTCCGGGTCTTCGGGGTGGGCGTAGCTGATGTGCAGGACCCGGGTGGGCGTGCTCGCCCAGGTCTCCTGCCGATTCCACGTGTCGTCGGGGTGCAGGTCCTGGGCCGGGTCGCCGCGCTCCCACAGCATCGACCCGGTGGTGAGGTCGTGGGCCCGCACCACCGGGGCGCGGTCGGTCCGCTCCGTCCGGAGCACGATCACCTCGTCGGTGCGCCCCAGCTCGGTGATGCGTCGCTCGTCCCACAGGTCGCCGGCGTACGGCACGGAGGTGCCGTCCGGGAGCAGCAGGGGAGGGAGGTCGGTGCGGTCGAGTCGGTCGGCCAGCATCCGGCAGGCGTGGTCCTCCGCGGCGTTGATCCGCGCACCGTCGGCGCGGGCGAGGCAGACCCGCTCCCCAAGGGGTCCGACGAGCGCCACGCGGCCGTCCTGCGCCCCCAGGACCCGGTTGTCGGGGGAGCCGGGGGCGTCGCGGAGGGTGCGCGCCCAGAGCACCTTCCCGGCGGCGTCGTGCACGGTCAGGCGGGTGCACGGCTCGGTGCGCCGCTGGCCGGTGTAGGCGTCAGGCTGGTACGTCGCCCAGAGGACGGGCAGCGTGCCGTCGTCGGCGACGAGGGCGGGCATCGCGCAGGCGAACCGCTGGTTCTCCGCGGTGCTCCTGCGCACCCGGCCGGTGCGGGCATCCACGGTGAGGAGGGGGCCGCTCGACCCCAGGGCGCTGCGGCCCTGCCCGTGGACGGGGACCTGGTGCACGGCCCAGTGCTGGCGGCCCGAGGCCTGCGGGGTGGAGAACTGCCCGGGCATGCTCCAGGCCGGTTCCAGCGTGGGCCCGGGGGTGCCGGACTCCTGGACGGCGGGCGACGAGCCGTCGGAGCGGGGAGGCCCCTCGGCGCTGCAGCCGAGGAGGGTCACGGCCGCCGTCAGCAGCGCGGCGAGCCGCGTACCCGGGAGACCTGGTGACATGGCGCGAGTATGGCAGCGCGGCGAGGTCAGAGGGAGCGCGAATCACGCCCTCGGAGCACGCCCCGAAAGGCTGCCGAAAGCGACATTTTGTGCGCTGTCAGCGAATTTCGCACGGGGAATGCAGCAAAATCCCCACCTGGGTGTGCGGGAACAGCCAGGGAGCGGGTAGCGTTGCCCTCACGAGTATCCAGACAAAAGCCCGGGAGCCACGGCGCTAGACGCCCAAGGCCCCGGCCAAGCGTGCGAGGGGGTCGGACCCTATGGGGCGCGGCCGAGCTAAGGCTAAGCAGACGAAGGTCGCCCGCGACCTGAAGTACCGGACTCACGAGACGGACTTCGGGGCGCTGGCCAAGGAACTGCATGCCAATCCAGGTAGCAGTTCGGATCGGGACGAGGACCAGTACGAAGACTGGTCCGACTACGACCCGAGTCGTGATTGACCCTCCGGTCATCCTCGCGGGCCTCTCGCGCGGTGCTTGACGGCTGGTTCCCGTCGCTCGACGGATCCAGTCCTGCTCCGCGCTGACGTTCCTCGACGTTGCCGCAGGCACGCGGCGGAGCCCACTGGTGCATGAAGTCTTGACGGGGTCCGCCGCGTGCTCACGCGACGACTCGACCGGAAAAGCACCACCCGTGCAGCTGGGTTGACCCCACCTGCACAGACGACCCGAGCCGTCCGACGGACACGCGGTGGGTCGTCGAGCCTGCGAGTTGCTGGTGACCGCAGGCTCTTCAGTGACCCCGGAACCCGTCGCGCCCCGGGACCCGTCGGCCCCGTCCCCGGCGCCGGCTCCCGGGCTCAGTCCTGCTCCATCACCACCAGGTCGCCGTGCGTGCCGTAGCCCAAGAGGTCGCCCGCAGCCGGGGTCCCGTCGAAGGTGATCAGCAACCGCCGACCGTCCACCTCCACCAAGGAGGGCCAGGGGATGTTGGTCGGGTACGGGGCGTCGAGCCGGCCGACCTCGTGCAGGGCGAGGTTGAAGATCGGGTAGTGCTCGCGCTGCCCCCGGGGGTTGTCCCGCCCGTCGCTGGCCAGCACCCGCAGCTGCCCGTCGAGGCGGGCGAACGTGGTGCCTTCGGTGGCCCGGCGGCGCACCGAGGCGTCCAGGCGGAGCGCGTCCAGCGACGGACCGCTGGCCAGCACCGGGTGGAAGACGAAGAACTTGCGCGCGCTGACGTACGCGACCCGCCACAGGTCACCGTCCCGCAGCAGGTGCGGGTCCCAGACGCCCACCGAGCCGAGTCCGTCGACGGGCAACGGCAGCTCGGTGGTGTCGAGCAGGTGCTCCCCGGCGGTGAGGTCCACCGCGGTCCGGGCCAGGGTGGCGCGCACGTGCGGGTTGGTCGCGGTGTGGAAGTCCGACCAGGTGCTGGTGGCCACCAGCCACGATGCCGGTCCGGGCTCAGCTGCGGTCGACGTACGGGCGTCGCGGACCACGTGCACCGCGTGGTCCCCGAAGGAGCCGGGGCGGTCCGGACGTCGGAACCACAGGTCGCTGCGGTGGTGCAGCGTCAGGCTGTGGGAGTCCAGCGAGAAGAGGGCGGTGTGCGCGGTGTCGAAGAATCCCGGACCCGCGCAGGTGGCGCTGAGCAGCACCGCGCCGTCCTCGAGCACCGGCTCGCCGCTGCTGGTGGTCACCACCCGCACGTCTCGCAGGCCCAGCTGTCCGAAGCACCCGGCGCGGACCTGGGTGAACACCCCCGAACCGCCGGTGCCCGCGTGCAGCCCGGCGAGCCACGCCTCGTCCCGCACGTCGACCCGTCCGGTCAGGTCGTGCCGGGCCCGGGCGACCCATGTCCCGGCCTCCTGGGTGAGCAGGGTCAGGTGGGTGCCGGTCAACGTCAGGGCCATCGCGGCCGGGCGCCTGGCCAGGGTCCCGTGCCGGCGACTGCGGTGGGTGGTGCTGGCTGGCTGCGGGCCGCCCGTGGTGACGCCGAGCGCGACGGCGCCGCTGATCGGGTCCCAGAGAGCGGCGAAGGAGTCCTCGCCCGAGCGCAGCACCAGCGAGGCCGGTCCGCTGGCCGGGCCCTGCGTCGCCAACGTCCCCAACACGGTGACGAACGGGGCCGGACGGGGCACGGGGGTCGTCTCCCCGGGGCGCGCGCTGCACAGCACCGCGGAGCGCTCTCGCAGCGGCTCGACCGGCCGGATCCGGGCGATCTCGCGGTACGGGGAGGGCACGTCGCGAATTGTGCCAGCGATGCGGTGAGGGAGTGGGCCCGGTTCCGCAGAAGGGTCTCAGGTGCGAGACTTGGTGACTCCGACCGCTCCGGGGCACGGAGTTCACCAGTTTGGTCCTGCCCCCGGGGATGCACGTGAACGGCACACGATTGAGGAGCGCGTGAAGGCAACAGTGGTTCTCGGGACGGTCGCGGCGTTGGGCGTTGCCGCCGCGTCGGTCGCCGTCGTGCAGTCCGGGTGGGTCACCGGGACCGACAGCTCGGTCACCCGGTTGGAGGGGTCGGCCGCCCAGGCGGTGACCGTTCCGGTCCAGGGCCGCCCTCGGACGGTCAGCCGTGGCAAGGCCGCGCCCCCCAACATCGACCAGGGGTGGGTCCGGCGCACGGCCGCGGCCACCGGCATCCCGGAGCCGGCCGTCGGCGCGTACGGGGCCGCGGTGCTGAACCTCCCCGACGGCTGCCAGCTCGGCTGGACGACCCTGGCCGGGATCGGGTGGGTGGAGTCCCAGCACGGCACCATCGACGGCCGCACCCTCGGCGCCGACGGTGTGTCGTCGGAGACCATCCTGGGCCCAGCCCTGGATGGTGAGAAGTTCGCGGCAATCCGTGCGACGCCCGAGTCCACGGCGCTGCACGGGAACCCCGTGTGGGACCACGCGCTCGGTCCGCTGCAGTTCATCCCCTCCACCTGGAAGCGCTGGGGCACGGACGGGGACGGGGACGGCGTGGCTGACCCGCACGACCTCGACGACGCAGCGGCCGCCGCCGCCGCCTACCTGTGCCACGGCGGGTACGACCTGACCACGTCGAAGGGCTGGAACGCCGCGGTCTTCTCCTACAACCACGAGAACGCCTACGTGGTCTCGGTCTACCAGGCTGCCGACCGGTACGGCCGCGCCGTCGCCTGAGCGCGGTTCGCCGCGACGGCCGCTCTGTATGACGAGCGGGAAACGACGCAGGGGAAATGGCGAAGGGGAAATGGCGGAGGGGAAATGGCGAAGGCCCCGACCGGAGTCGGGGCCTTCGTGCTTGTGGGCAGGGGCGGGGTCGAACCGCCGACCTTTCGAGTTTCAGTCGAACGCTCGTACCAACTGAGCTACCTGCCCAAGCGAGTAGAAACTTACACGAGGCCCCGGGGCCCGACAAACCGGGGGTGCTCCTCGCGGCACCCCCGCGACCGCGCCCGGCGAGTTCCTGCAGCTCGGACGAATCCCGTGCGCGTGCGGGTCCGTGAGTGGCGCCGCGGCGGCGGCCTCGTGCGTGCGCGGCGCGCTCCCACGCGCGCGCTCGCGGGCGGGCGCGGGCGCCACTTCCTCCGACCCGACATTTGGGGCCGAGGTCCGGTGGCCCTATGCTGGCCCTGTCGCTGGCCCCCATCGTCTAGCGGCCTAGGACGCCGCCCTTTCACGGCGGTAGCACGGGTTCGAATCCCGTTGGGGGTACAACGAGCTCCGGCCCTCGGTTCGCGCAAGCGGACCGGGGGCCGGAGTGCATTTCCTGGAGTGCACTTCCCGGAGTGCACTTCCCGGAGTGCACATCCCTGGCCGGATGCGAGTGCATGTCGGAGGAGATCGGGTGCCGACCTTGCGGTGCGTGTCGGGGGCAGCGTCGGGGCCCGGGTGGTCCCCGGGTGGTGACGCGCAGCCTCGATCCCGGGGGTGACCCCCGAATTGGGACCAGCGGAAGCCATGGGCTAATGTTCTTCTTGTCGCCGGGGAAGCCCGGAGGACACAGCAGCATCCTGGCCCCGTAGCGCAGTTGGTTAGCGCGCCGCCCTGTCACGGCGGAGGTCGCGGGTTCGAGTCCCGTCGGGGTCGCAAGTGCGAAGCCCTCCTGAGAGATCAGGAGGGCTTCGTTGCATTTCTGCCGGTGGTGGTGACGCGTGCCGCTGACCGGGTTTCCGCTGGCCGCGATGTCACGGCGTGCTCGCGTCCGCACTCCGGCCGCTCCTCAGGGCGCGCCACCTATCCTCGTCGCGTGGAGATCACCCGCGCGGAGTTCGAGTCCCTCGTCGACGAGGCCCTGGACGCCGTCCCGCCGGAGCTTGCCTCGCTGGTCAGCAACGTGGTCGTCCTGGTCGAGGACGAGCCGCCGGCCGACGACCCCGACCTGCTGGGCTACTACGACGGTCTCGCGCTCACCGAGCGTGCGGCCAACCATGCCGGCGAGCTGCCCGATCGGATCCTGCTCTTCCGCAACCCGCTGATGGAGATGTGCGAGTCCCACGAGGAGCTGGTCGAGGAGATCGGCATCACCGTGGTGCACGAGATCGCGCACCACTTCGGCATCGACGACCGCCGACTCCACGACCTGGGCTACGCCTGAGCGTCGTTGTTGCGCGGGCGGGGAGCGGCGGGGCGTCCGGCCGCCCCGGTCAGGCGAAGCGCTCGCCGACCAGCGATTCGTCCAGCAGATCGGCGCTCCAGGGCTGGGGGCTGGCCCCGTTCGTCTGCCGCAGGAGCTCCCCGATCGCCCACTCCTGCATGATCCGCTGCT